>NZ_JBFPJI010000208.1:0-5952 GCF_040838205.1 Bacillus sp. S4 | reverse complement strand
GTTTAGTATTGTGTACTGTATTTATCAAAAATGCCAGAGAAAGGTTTTCACACACCAGTTCTTACGTTGTGGATGAAAACGGAATCCACATAATTTATGTTGAGTCTTTGTTAAGAAACTCTTATGTTTATGAACAGAGAATAAAACTCAATAATATCAATGTTTTCTAGTTATAACCATGTTCATAAAGTGTGTAAACAAATCAATGTTCAATTAAACTTAGGTTTTTATCTTTTTGAACATGTATTCAGCTTGTAATGATAAGGGTTTGTAGGCCTTAGCGTACAATTTTCCCAGAGTGATATAGTAATCCCTTATATATCTTAAACCTTTTGTAAATCCTTTTATTTAAATGTATAATTGTATTGAAAGTCATAAATTTAAGAATTGAGGTGACCATTATGAAAAGTTTTGGTGCGTTAGCATGCTCCGCTTTCTTAACAGCAATGCTGATATTGTATAATGTCCAATCTTTTTATAATAAATTTACAATAGGAAATACATATTACTGGATAAATGTTGTTCTGGTTGTGATATTTCTGATATCCTTTATCATCGATATAAAGAATATCATCAAGAAAAACTACAAAACTTCAGAATCAAACTAAGGAGCCTGTATTGGTTCCTTTTTCTATGCAAAATAAAAAAGCAGCGTATTTGGTTAATTTATGTCCAAATTATTTCTAAACGTACAATTTTCCCGAAATGATATAGTGACCCCATGCCCATCAACTTAAGAATTTAGAATTCCCCCAAAAATTATGAGTTTTTTGTTGCGAGTTGTCACAAAATTTCGTTTTTATGGTAGTTTTATTTTCTTAGCTTGATTGCGATGAGCGGTACCCCATAAAGGCCCCTGATACATAATTGATGTTCTGCCATTTGTAGAAAACAATCCACTTATACCATTTTAACAAGAAGAAATATCTCGTCCATGTTGTAATATTGGCTTACGTTAAGCTTGTGAAAAAATCATATTCATGTATAATACAATTGATGTATGATACATTAGTTGTAGGAGGGTGACCTTTTTGAAAAGAGAAGATGCCTTAAAACTAAGAACAGATATTAAGAAAATGATTATAATAACTGGGGTTTTTGAATCTCAAAATTTGCCCAATGGACCATTTGAAAAACCTTTACCAACTTCTCAAATGATGGCGTTAGAGGAACTAGAGGTGGAAAAATTAACTGTTTGGCAACTATCCAATAAACTTAGATTAGAGACTTCAACTGTAAGTAGATTGGTAGATAAGTTAGTAAAAAAGGGGCTTGTTTATCGTGAAGTAAATGAAAAAAATAGAAGAGAACTTTTTCTGCACCTCACAGAAAAAGGTCACATAACTGTTAATTGCTTAAGAGAGCAATCCATTACATTTTATCAAAGTATTCTCAATAATTTATCAGAATCAGAACAAAAAATAGTTGTGGATGGTTTTGAATTATTTATTGATTCTATTTCTAAGCCTTTTGATTAGAGTGAGGTAAATCATAACATTTGGAGGATAAAATGAGTTTGGATTTCGAACGTCCTATTATTGAATTAAAAGAGAAATTTGATGAATTAAAGAAAATTATGAAAGAAAATAATGTAGATTTATCGTCAGAAATTCATGTATTAGAAAAACGTTTAAATAAAATGCAAGATAAAATTTATTCTAATATTACACCTTTTCAACGAGTTCAAATTGCAAGGCTACGTAACCGGCCCACGACATTGGACTATATACCTTTATTGTTTACAAACTTTCTCGAACTTCATGGTGATCGATTATATGGTGATGATAAAGCAATGATAGGTGGTATTGCAAAATTTAAAGGGATGCCCGTTACGGTTATTGGTCATCAAAGAGGTAGAAATACAAAGGAAAGTATAGAAAGAAATTTTGGAATGGCACATCCAGAAGGTTATAGAAAAGCGCTAAGACTTATGAAACAAGCTGATAAATTTAATCGCCCTATTATTACATTTATTGATACAATAGGCGCCTATCCAGGGAAAGGGTCTGAAGAACGTGGAATTTCTGAAGCGATAGCTCGAAATCTATTTGAAATGGCTACACTTAAAGTGCCAATTGTTTGTATTGTAATTGGAGAGGCATCAAGTGGTGGAGCTCTTGGCCTTAGTGTCGGTAACCATATCCATATGTTAGAGTATTCATGGTACTCGGTAATTTCGCCAGAAGGAGCAGCATCTATCCTATGGAAGGACGCTAAGTATGCTCCAGAAGCTGCTGAACATATGAAAATTTCAGCAAAAGATTTAAAACATTTAGGAATTATTGATGAAATCATTCCTGAAATTAAAGGTGGAGCACAAAATGATATAAAATCACAGGCAAAAATGATTGAATCTGTAATCGAATCATCTCTAAAAAAATTGATACTATTATCCTCGGAAGAGCTTATACAACAGCGATATGAAAAGTATAGACAAATAGAGAATTATAAATGAAAATATTTAAAGTCCGTATTACATTTCGGAGGATTCTCGCAAAAAATTCTAAATATTTTGTAAGTAACCTCTTAAACTGGGATATGCTGATACTATTACTCTACAAAAGATGTGTGATCGGTATGGAAAAGGAAAATTTGTTCAAATGGAAGCATTATCAGCAAGATATTATTTTGTTAACTGTACGTTGGTACGGTACAACTTAATTTTTCGTGATTTAGTAGAAATGATGAGGAACCAGGATTATCCTACCATTATGCTAGAAATATATATGTTATATTTTCTTTTCCACTACCTTTGCACCAGAACCAAAAAATACGCTATTCTTTCTGTAGAATCATAGGAAAGGATGGCGTTTTTGTATGTATCTATCAATTTCTGACGAATTACAATTATTTGCTGAAGAATTATATGAACATCTTACCCCTTCATTTTTGGAAAATCTCGCTAGAGAGCTAGGTTTTGTAAAACGAAAACGTAAATTTTCAGGGTATGATTTAGCTACTATATGTGTCTGGATTAGTCAACGAGTAGCGAGTGATTCATTAGTCCGATTGTGTAGTCAGCTACATGCATCAACAGGAACTCTTATGAGTCCTGAAGGACTAAATAAGCGCTTTAATAAAAAGGCAGTGTTCTTTTTGAAACATATTTTCTCCACATTATTAAAAAATAAAGTTTGTGGAAAGTCAGCAATTCCAAGTGCTTCACTTACCTATTTTCAGCGAATTCGTATTTTAGATGCAACCATTTTTCACGTACCAAAACACTTGGCCAATGTATATCCTGGATCAGGTGGTTGTGCACAAACAGCGGGTATAAAAATCCAGTTAGAATATGATTTACATAGTGGTCAGTTTTTAAATTTCCAAGTGGAACCAGGGAAAAATAATGATAAAACCTTTGGAACAGAGTGTTTATCAACATTACGCCCTGGTGACCTATGTATCCGGGATTTAGGCTATTATTCACTGGATGATTTAGATCAAATGGATCAACGTGGTGTGTACTATATATCGCGACTCAAATTAAACAATAGGGTATATGTCAAAAATGAATTTCCTGAATACTTTCGAAACGGAACAATAAAAAAACAATCTCAGTACATCAAAGTTGATTTAGAGCACATCATGGATACCTTAAAACCAGGACAGTCCTATGAAATAAAAGAAGCTTATATTGGAAAGGATAAAAAACTATTCACTCGGGTGATTATGTATCGATTAACAGAAAAACAACTTCGTAAGCGTATGAAAAAACAAGTGTACACAGAAAGTAAAAAAGGGATTACATATTCGGAAAAAAGCAAACGATTAGCTGGCATGAACCTATATGTTACCAATACACCTTGGGAGATTGCTCCGATGGAACAAATCCATAATTTTTACTCTCTCCGCTGGCAAATTGAAATCATTTTTAAAACTTGGAAATCCTTATTTCAAATTCATCATTGGCAACATATTAAACAAGAGCGATTAGAATGCCATGTTTATGGAAAACTCATTGCCATTTTTCTATGTTCTTCTACTATGTTTAAGATGCGACAATTAATTTTACAAAAGAAGAAACAAGAATTAAGTGAATATAAAGCAATTGGAATGATTCAAGATCACTTATCAAGTTTGTATCAAGCCATACAACAAAACATCCAAGAAATAACAAAGATCCTAATCAGCCTGTTCCACCTCCTACAGAAGAACGGGAGAAAATCTCATCGATATGAGAAGAAGACTGTTTTTGATATTATGGGTGTTGTTTATGAGTATAATGGGTTGAAAAAAGAAAAGAAAGTTGCATAATTTAAAAAAGGAAACCCGTTAGGGTTTATTTGGTATGCATATTATTAAGAGTATGCTTCTATTTTAGGAATGCTTTACCTCCACAAAATGAAAGTACACTTTGTTTTCATTTTTAAGTTGATGGGCATGGGGTACCGCCAGCATTTTGGAAAAAAACCACGCTAAGAGCATGCAAGTGTATAGAGATAATAAAGTCCTTTAATTTTGATATAAAATAAATAGAGCCTTACTACAATCTGTGTGTAGTAAAACTCCTTAAAGTTGTTAGAAAATTATTAGATCCAATTGTGATCACCTCAAAAATGAATAATAAAGTTGTTTAATTCGGTTACAGAATTAAACAACTTTATTATTCTACATTTCAAATAGATACTCACGTTCTACTTTACATACACGTAATGCGAATCGACTATACCATTCTTTTTTCCCACGTTCTTGGGCAATTTGGTGAGCTGAATTTTCTTTCCAAGCAGCAATATCCTCGAGTGTTTCCCAATAAGAAACGGTAATTCCCAAATCCGAATCTCTTGCACTTTCGACACCTAAATATCCTTTTTGTTTACTTGCTAATTCGTCCATTTTTGTTGCCATCACACCATAGCCATTTTCACCTTCTGTTCGTTCTGAGGCAAAGATAACTGCATAATAGGGTAATTTATATGTATTTGCTAAGTTACTCATCTCCAACCACTCTCCTTAATTTATTTAACTCCAAGATTCTAATAAAAGCTCTTACAATTATTATACTTTAAGCGAGAGAAACTCACACTATTTCGAAGTTTCGGACTTCGTTTTTAAATATCTATATTATTTTTTCAAGAACTTTATTTCCGTTAAACAGCAAGATTTTATACAGTTTTTCGGCTAATCCAGTAACAAACGAGAACCCGAAAACCCACACTATGATAGGAATGTATAAAAAATTGCATAGATTGATAAAAAGAAAAAAAGACATTATGTTAACTATATACGAATATCATATTCATCCAAAATTGCCCTTATTGATGGTACAATTAAAGTCTTGGAGGGATATTATGGGATTTATTTTATATTTTGCATTTTATTTTGGAGTACTGTTTCTTATAATTGGTACTGCATTAGTTTTATTTATTATGGCTGCATTACCAAAAATCTGGAATAAAAATCTATCATTCGTAATGATCGGTTTAGGGATAAATATACTTGCCATTCCGTTATCTTATTTTATAGGTGGGATGACAACAGATTCCCCAGGTAGTACTATGCTTGATTTTTGGAAAGGATTTCTCTTTATTCAAGCAATACCGCTCTTCTTACTACTTCTCCTACTACTTCTAACTTTGATTTTGTGGTTTATTCGTCGGAACAAAGAAAAAGTTCGCATGTAGAATTTTAAAATCACTTCCAATAACGATAATTATGTAAATGAGCTGTCCAAATGGATGGCTTATTTTATTTTTTGCTTAGCGTGGTTTTTTTCCAAAATGCTGGCGGTACCCCATGCCCATCAAGCTAAGGTTGGGTCTTCCATGAACTTCCGTTCTTGTTGCCTACATGCTTGATAATTTGTTTATTTGTTTTTAAAAATACGCATACCAAATAAACCTTGATACGGTGTATTTTTAAAGATTATGCAGTTTTCTGCTTTAGATTGGATACAGTAAACTGATAAACGACACCTAAAATATCAAAGACTGTCTTTTTCTCATATCGATGGGA
>NZ_JBFPJI010000207.1:0-5954 GCF_040838205.1 Bacillus sp. S4 | reverse complement strand
GGAAATACATTGGAACACCAAAGCTTCTCACTTTGTTTACATGCATTTCATGTAAGTTTAGGTTATAAAATAAATTATGTTTTTTCATTTGTATTCAAACGTAGTTACAATCAAAAGTTGAATCATTTTAGAACTTGTTTAATAAATTCTGTTTTAGCTTTTGTATACGCTTCTCTATCTTGGTTAAACTTTTTAGCTAACTCTTGCTTTAGATTTGAATAATCATAAACTAATTGTGTATCTTCTCGTAAGCGGTTACGAAATAAAAGTTGTTGCTCCCATCGCTCAGTTCCTTTAACCATCAAATGCAGATGAGCTACACGCCTATTATTCTTTACTTTCACAAAGAACCTTCTCCAAGGTCTTTCATCTAATTCTGGGCTTACAAAATGCCAGTCATATATAGCCAATTTAGCTGAAATATCTACTACTCTATCAAATGATTCTGTTTCAGCCATTAGGTCAATTATAGGTTTTGCAGGTAAACCAGGTATGGATGTACTTCCTATATGTATTACCTTACTTATACCGAGAGGAGTAAGCAGTTCATAAAGTTGCTGTTCTTCACATCTTCCTTTATCTTGCCAATCAGGATTTGCATTAACTATCTCTACTGACTCATTCGCCCATAAAGGCCAATCATTTGGATTATTTTTTTTATCCATCCAAAACATCTCCTTTCACAAATTATAACACTATTTTTTATGTTGAAATTTCATGTTTATAGAGACAAATTATTTCAGTTCATTATTTTAACTCATTCAAAACTGCAATAACTTTTATTACATCTATATTTGGTAGAGTTTAAACCATAGATAGCTACACCTTTTCTACCTTATTATTCTGCTATATAAACGATTTTATATTCCTTTAAATACAACTACTGGTTCATCAAAATTATTATTCTGAAATACAACATCCGCACACTCTTTCGGATTATGCTCATCTATATACATCTTACAAGCTTCATGATACCTGTTCAAAAACATCTTCTCTGCTTCTTCATAACTTCCAAAAACTTCTGTTTCTCGCTTTGCACCACGATTTCTCGCAATCTCAAAATCGGTATCTACAAAAATTTTATAATCAAATAGATGCTCAATGTCTTTTTTCAATAGAAATGTTCCATCTACTATTAGCACCATATTTGACAAGGCCACTAGCGGCCCATTATGTACAGAGACATCCGTTATTAAGTTATGAGAAATCGTTTCATACTGTAAATTCCCGCTAGGTCCTAAAGGCTTTAATAATCTTTCTTTGAAAGCTGTATAATCGTGTGCATCTTCGTAATACCCTCTTGCTGATTCTTTACCTTGTGTATAGCGAATTACTCTCGGGTTATGAAAATCATCAATGCTTGCACGTGTTACTGGTACTCCGCACTGTTTCAATTCCTCCGCTAGTTCATTTGCAAATGTTGTCTTTCCTGAGGCTGTAATACCACTCACTCCAACTCTTATTGGATGAGTTAAGTTTAACGTTAAAATATGATCAGCAATTTCTTTCATTCGTTTTTGGCGATGCACGATATGACCTCCTCATTTTTGTTTACATAACAAAATTATGATAAATAAAAATATCACTACTTGTCGGTATATTTTTATTGATATACATATTCCTTATTTCCCTTTAAACCCTCGATATAAAGCAGTCCGTAACTCTTGCTTGTATTCCTCAATTTCTGGCATATCGAGCTCTTCTGCTAATCGAATTGCTAATTCAATATCATACGGTACACGTACGAGTTGAATGGAAAAGCTCGCTGCTTCTTTTTTATTGTAAGTTCCTTCAAAGATTAAATAGGATGCTTGTGTAATCTCAAGAGGGTTTCCTACACTACCAGCATTACATAACGTTTTCCCTCTAAAATTTTGCACATACGCTTGGTGAACGTCACCGTAGCAAACGACATCTGGTTTTCTTTCCCCTTCTATATTTTCCGTCAGATCGCTATTTTCGAACATACTAACACGCTCTTCTCTTGAAGCGTGTGGTTGAACTCTTTCATATAAACTTCTCGGTGAAGCGTGGAACATACGAATGAGTTTCCCGCTCATATAAAACTCGATGGAAAATGGTAAACTCCTTAAATATTCATTTTGTTCTTCTGACAGTTGTTTTTGATGCCATTTTAACGCTTCAAATTCAGTTGGCTTTGTAATGAAATCATCCCAGTTCCCCATTACAACTCCTTCACATTCTTTACGAATGATTTCAATCACTTCGCTAGAATGAGGACCTTTTCCTACTAAATCTCCAAGACAAATAATGCGTTCGATTCCTCTTAATTTAATATCTTGCAGTACTGATTCTAAAGCCGGAATATTACCATGAATATCTGAAATTATCGCTATTTTATCCAAATGAACCCCTCCGTTATTTATTGTTTATTATATCCATATGATATGATTGATACCATTTCGGAATATAGGATAAAAAATGATTATGGTCTTCTAAAATTCGGTTTAATCTCTCCTTCATATCATCTACTAAATGCGGTGTGCTTCGGTTCGTCCACACAATATCCGCCGGGAATGTCCTCGCTGCATACAATGAATACAGTTTCCAAAAATGGAGCGACGGATCACCTCCGCAATAACCGTGAACTTGTCCAACCGCAAATGGTTTGCTTATTCTCGTAGTAAAAATCGCTACGTTATAAAAATCGTGTATTGGATCGCCAAAATCATATCCCCCAAAATCGATAACGATAAACTCCTTATTATGAATCATACTATTTGCTGGATGGAAGTCATCGTGTAAAAATGTGATTGGACGATTTCCCAATAAATCTTTATGATTTTTTACAAAGGTTAATACGGGCTTCAAATCCAGAAAGTTCACCCCATAACCTGCTAATGCTTCTATATATCTTTCGTACTTATTCCATCTAATTGTTTCCCATTTATTACTTGCACTTTCTCTTTCAATTGAGTGAATCCTCTTTAGTACTTCTCCTGCTTTTCTTCCTGCATTATACTGTTCTTCCGCCGATAGCTTACTTAAGCCCTCTTCACCATTTACACCTCGGGTCCATTCAAATACTTGAACACATTTATTTAATTCCTCAAGTTTTATGAAATGAATTAACTTCGGCGTTGGAATATGTAATGATTCTAATTGTTTCATATACGTATATTCTTCTTGTTTTCGTTCAAAGTTAAGAGCATCACATACTTTTATAAAATACGTTACTCTGTTTTCTAATTCCACTTTATATTTCTCTTCATGTGAAAACCCTTTTGAAATAACTGTACATTTTACAATTCGAGGCCACCCTAGTTTTCTCTCTATCTCTCTTAACATTTCTTCCACAAAACTCACCTCTATTAATATACGTACATACTACCTAACACTTCATACTCTCGTTTATTTTTCCCTTTAAATTCCACTGCAAATGGATTTTCACCATTCTTATTCAAATGTTCTAGCACTAGACCTCCCCCTACTGGTTCACAAAACTGCACACTAATACCACCAAACAATACACTTTGACACTCCGCATTCCATTCTTCATTTTTCATGACTGAGCTTGCAGTTAGCTCCATTACTTCTTCCCATTTCCGCACTGTTTCTCGAACATTTTTCACTGCGTAATGAATCGTTTCAATTTGTTGTACTTTGTTTTTATGTTCAGTGATTGTTCCTATGTTACGTAAATCGTTTCTTCTTTCTTCGTCCGTTTCATTCCATTGTATAAAGAAAGGTAATTTCGGTCCGTTCTCTTCTTGCTTTACAAATAACATTTTCCATTCTAAAAGACGGCCATCTTTCCTCATACGTTTTCCTTCAAATGGTCCTATCGTATGTAAGCCGTGCTTGTTAAGCTTAACTGCTAGTTCTTCAATTTCATCTGTTCGAATTGCGATTTGTAGCATCCCTTCTCCATTTTGCAATTTAACAACCGTTTCCTGTACTAATGGATTTTCTGCTTCTTTCGCTTTTTCTTCATGCTTAACTGCTAAAAATTCTATATATGATAAATCAAAGTAACATAAACTATTCCAAGTCCCCCAGTTTGTATGCTCACCGCCTAACGCAGTATGAAAACCTAGTGCCTGCATTTGTTTTGTCGCCTCCTCAGGCGTACAATGAACTGCGTGAACGAGATGATCAAATGTTAACATTTTCTTTCTCCCCTTTCTCTCCATCCTTTTATTGTATATCCCCTTCTTATTTCATTCAATTCAAAAAACTTTAAAACCCAGTTGATTTATACGATTAATATGTATTATAATAAAACAAATTTAAATATTGCTGATTGGAAAAACCAAAGGCACTTTTCTCATACGGGAAAAGTGCCTTTTTATTTATCCCGCATTAACGGGCAGTAAGACCCCCACCTAAAAATTCAGCGAAAGCAAAGAAGTTAGGTGGGGATCAACTGCCCGTAAATGCCCGATTGGTTCAACTAATAATCAGTGGAGGATGAAGAAAACCCCCACTGATTAAAGTTTCACTTTATTATTACAGGGGGATTATTTATGCAGAAATTAATTATCTTTGCTATTATCGGATTTTTCGCTCAATTGATTGATGGAGCACTTGGAATGGCGTACGGGGTAACGTCTTCCTCTTTATTATTAATGTTTGGTATCGCACCGGCTGTTGCATCTGCATCGGTTCATTTAGCTGAAGTCGTTACAACTGCGGCTTCTGGTGCATCTCACATCCGATTTGGAAACGTTGATAAATATACAGTTTCCAGGCTTACATTACCTGGAGCAATTGGTGCATTTATTGGGGCATGTTTTTTAAGTAATTTACCTGGCGATGTAATTAAACCGTATATTTCCTTATTTTTATTTACTTTAGGGGTTTATATTTTATTACGATTCATCATTCAAAAACAAATTGTTTCTTCAAATAAGCGTATGTCTGCTAAACAACTTGTACCGCTCGGTCTGTTCGCAGGATTCGTTGATTCAACTGGCGGTGGTGGCTGGGGACCTATTACGACACCTGTTCTTCTTGCAAAAGGAAATGATGCTAGAAAAGTTATTGGATCTGTAGATACGAGCGAATTTCCTGTTTCACTCGCTGCAACAATCGGCTTTTTCATCTCACTTGGTTGGGAACAAATAAGCTGGGTTTGGGTATTTGCCCTAATGCTCGGTGGTATTGTTGCCGCACCAATCGCCGCATGGTTAGTACGCATCGTTCCTTCGCATTTACTTGGCGTACTCGTTGGCGGACTTATTATCTTTACGAATATACGTACATTACTTACATCATTTAAAGTTGATCCAACTATTATTACACTTTCTTATGTTGCAGTTGGTCTTATCGTTATTATCTCTATTTTCATTTCTGTCCGTAACCATTCGAAACATTCAACAATTGGATACCCAACAGATCAAAAACAAATGCTACCATAATTAAGTAAAATACCGCCCGATTTACTTCGAGCGGTATTCTTTATTTTTCAATCTTCCAATTTATCATTGTTTCAGTACTATTTACTCTTTTCATATGTAATTTCTCTAATACACGAATAGAGCTATAGTTATCAAGGAGTGTCTCCGCTATAATCGTTTCCACTTCTCCTGTTTGAAAAGCCCATTTCATTAATTCACTAACTGCTTCTGTTGCATACCCTTTATTCCAATATTTCTCAATAAATCCGTAACCAATTTCTACTGTATGTTGCTCGTTCGGTTTCCCTTTAAATCCTATATCACCTAGAACAACATCATCCTCTTTCCGAATAACATACCACGCGCCCCACGGTAATAAAGCCGCATCTTGTTTCACATTTTCTATATGCCCTAAAATATGCGGGCCACTATTGTATCCTTGATTATTCGCAATTTGAACCCATTCTTCCGCACATGGGATAATATGTAATCTTTCAGTTTCTAATTTCATAACGACGTCCCCTTTTCAATTAAACAATACTTCAATTTCACTATAAATATATAGAATATTCATTCTTTTTCGTATACATATAT
>NZ_JBFPJI010000206.1:0-5993 GCF_040838205.1 Bacillus sp. S4 | reverse complement strand
CTGGATCTGTTGGTTTTTCTGGATCTGTTGGTTTCTCTGGATCTGTTGGTTTTTCCGGTTCTGTCGGTTTCTCTGGATTTGTTGGTTTCTCTGGATTTGTTGGTTTCTCTGGATTTGTTGGTTTCTCCGGCTCTATTGGTGGCTCTATAGGTGGTTTTGGTTTTTCTATCCCTATATTTTCCGTATTACCATTCTCACCCTCCGGTGTAATTGGTGGGTTCACAATTGCATCTGGTTTCTTCTCTGGTGGAAGAATATCTCCTATACTCGCTACTGAAGAATCAATATTTTGATCGCCAAATGCAAAATGATCTCCATTCACGGTGACTTGTGGCTTATTATCTGTAATAGCTGCAATCACATTATCCTTTGCTGTATCTTGAATTGATTTATCTGTTGTTTCTTTATCAAAGAGTGCTAGAACACGAGAAGTGGTTTCATCCCCATTTTGAAGATTACTTACAATAGATTTTTCTTTAAAATTAATTTTTGATTTATCCAATTCTTCGAGTACATAAGCAACTTCATTATCTTTACTTTGAATTGCGTTTTCTGTAATTGCTTCAAAATCTTGTTTGTTCAGATTTTCTTTCTTTTCCTCCGGCTTATTTTTATCTACTTTTTTTGTAATAGCTGACTTACTTTTTGAAGATTCCTTACTTCCAAACCAACTGCACCCTGTAGTGCCCAATATCAATGAACCACCAAGAAAAACAATTCCCATTTTTTTATACAGATTCTCATAATTTAATGGCATGTTATTTTTTCCCCCTTAGATGTCCTTTAGATCTTTATCAATCTTTTCAATCTTGGCTTTCTTTTCCTCTTCGCTTATCGTAGATTGTTGAATATCCCGTTTTTCTAATTCTTTGACCTCTTTCATCAAGGTTTTGTTTCCTTGCGTTTTGGCAAAAGAATAACAATCTTCATATTTTTTTAGATTTACAAAGGCTTCAACAATGAGCTTTTCACGCCTACCATCCATATTGACTTTCCCTTTGAGCTTGATTACCTCTTCATATTTTTTATCAAGCGCTGCCTTTTCAAAGTCGATTACATCATTTTTGACATCTATTTCATTGATTTTATTCATGTTGTCTATCCCGATAAAATAAGCAACCACACTTTCTGCAAATTTCGGCTCATACTGTAATGCCTTATTTGCCTTTCCATTTAATAAATAAGTAAATAAAACTGCCTTTTGACTATCTTTATCTAGTTCTGTGTAATTGACCTTATCAAAGTATTTAACGGCTTCTCCATACTGTTGAATGGCTGCCTGTTGTAATCCTTTTACTACATATTGTTCAGAACCAGCATTTGCACTCGAAACTGGCTCGGAAGAGAATAATTTAAAGGCAAATATGGCACCAGCCCCAATTAACACCACGCTTCCTATGACACTCGCAATAATTTTGAATCCTTTTCTATTTTCCTTTCCAGGCTTTACTTGTGTTTTCACTTCATCCGATGGACTATAAGAGGGTTCTTCCTTTCTTTCTGATAATTCTTCTTGATATTCATATTCTTCATGAAAAGGAGAATCATTGATTTCCCTTTCTAACGTTTCCAACAGCTCCTTTTTTTGTTCCTCTTGTTCTGGATCTAATTGCATCACATTCATTTTTTTAGAAATGTGATCAAAAATATGATCTGCATATCTCGAACCAAGTGATAAAGTACCGTTATAAATTTCATTAGAATGACCATCTAACAAATCGAAATCAATATGTTCTTGTCGCCCTGATTCTCTATAAACACGTTCTAATCGTTTGGTTAAGATGTAAGCTTCATGAAACGAATATTGCTTACCCGACTCAATTTCTGTTCCATTACTACTATTAAAAATGACAAACATGGCTTCTCCTTCCTCACATTTACTTTAAATTCCATGAAAAAAGGCAACAAAAAAAGCCATACCCTTTGCATAGCTTCCTCATTGCCCTATTCATATTTATTCACTATTTCATCCAAAGAAATGGAAATAAGATTTGACCAAATTTAACATTACTATTTACACTCTCTGATAAGTACATGCATCCCATTACGATAACGAGTCCGGCTGCCGCACCAAGAAACCACCCAACACATTTATGTCTTCCTCGTTCACCACCCCAAATTAATAGATAAGCGGCATAGCAAAATACAATAGCTGTACTAACCTGTGCTCCTCTTTGCATCCATGTAATAAATGAATTACCCGTATTAATTAGACCATCCATCGCATCACCTAACACTAACATTTGAGCTACTGTTTCCAACATTGACATATACATTCACTCCCTTTTCATTTTTAGATGCTTATACGTTACTAAGCTGACTTGTTTCATTCGGTTTGCTGTCTTCTTTTACTTCTGTTGATGTTGCTTTATAAGCTTGTAAAGCTTTCATTACTAGATCTTGATTTTCTTCAATGTATTTCTGATGATGTAAATGAAGCCAATGGTTATAATCCTGACCATTGGCTCTTAATAGGTTTGCTACCATATCTTTTTCTTTTTTTAATTCCTTCTGTGTAATCGCCACTGTATCACCACCTTTCAATGATTATGTGATTACTTCTGATATTGCTCTTTGCAATTTTTAACAAAAAAACTAAGTTCACTTTCAAGTTCTGATGGTTTAATTTGTGGGATTTTAATATCTTTTTTTAATTTTCCTTTTTCATAATATGCTAGTGAATCTCTTTTTTGAGATAATCCCCAATCATACGGGTTACTTGAACCCGGTATATCTTTACCCTCTTCATCTAATTCTTGTACCTGGACTTTTTCTTGTTGTGCTACTTTTTTTACAGCATGAAGCCAATCCTCTCTTTTTTTCTTGGTGGAATTTAGCATAACAAATCCCGTGCCATCCTCACTCATGAATTTTTTCATTTCTAACGGACTAAGTTCCATTACTTCCCCTTTTCCAGAACTAAAGACAAATGTTGAACCAATACCAATTGCAATTAACAGTCCAACAACAGCGGAAATGATCCACCCTTTACGACTCATATATGTTCCTCCCTTTGCTATATTTTTATAAGCGATTTTGAAGTGTGATGAGAAACATTTAAACTTCAAAATCCGTCCTTTTTTATAACATTTTAAGGAAAGTGGGATATAAAATGGAAATATCATTTGTGGCTGGAATGACGAACCCTGTATTGGTATGCGTATAGAGACTAATCCCGACTTAGTTTCTATATGCCCAATACCGCACTACGTATTTTGGCATGAACGTAGAACCTTATGTATCTATGGTTTGTGATGTTCGTCGCTTCTTCAGAATGTCAAAATGGGATATTCCTCACGAGTACTGACACAAACAGATCTTTGATACAATGCATTTCCCAGTGGTCACAGATGAGTTTTACGATCTTACTCATCCAACGATAATCGTATACCTAACCCCTCTAGTGACCTTTCGAAGGGAAGCACGCATATATATTGAAAGCCGTATATCATCCTTCTACATCATTACTGAAAGGAAAAGATACGCAATATATATCTAAATTGTCAAAGAGCAACTTACTTTGTGCTATGTTCTCAGCACACTTCAAAATCGCTTTTTTTATTTACACTTTTGTTTTACGGCTACTAATTCCGATTGTTTATGTTTCCGTTTGGCAATTAAGTTTTGATGTTCGTCTCTGACAGATCGCACTTGATAATAAATTTGAGCTACTTTTTCAATGCTTCCTGTGCTATTTTCAATTGCGATGGTACCTTTCAGTTCGTATGTTTTCCCATCAAAAGTTTTGACACTATGAGCTTGTGATGCCGCAATATCATAGAATGTGAGCCTTTGTTCTTTTCCCATATGAACGCCTCCTATTTTTGATAAAGAAGGGAGAAAAACGCTTCTCCCTTGTCTAGTTTTCTAGCCATCTAGATAGGATGAAATAGTGAACGAGTGCTTCATATCATGCTAGGGTTGTTGTGTTATACGAGGTTATGATGCGTTGTGCTGCCTCTTTTCCGTATATGTGCTGTAATGCGGAGTGAGATTCAACTACGATAGAATGATAAATGTGGTATGTTACGCTTTCTTTCAAAAACTGCTCCATATGAGGGATTAGGTACAAATCATATTGATGAAATACCAGGTGAATTGGTCTTATATTCTTGCATTCTGTTAGATACTGAAGAAAACTTGATAATGCTTCTCCTCTGTCTTGATACGTACTTGTTTCCGTTTCTACACTAATATACACAACTGCTTTTTGTTTTATATCCATTTGAAGCGTTTCATAACCAGCCAGTAAATCATGTTTGAGTATACGATACCCTTGTTCTTGCTTCTCCTTATGTGTATCTTTATAAAACATGCCTTTCGGATCAAAAATAAAAATAAAATTATCAGTTGCCTCGTTCAATCTTTCTATAACCGATCTATAAGCACCAAATCGAGCTTTTATGACACCAGGAATCATATCCTTCCATCCACTTCTCTCAGCGCTTTAATCATCCTTGTGTACTCCTTTGCTACACCTAACATGTACGATGCTCCTTCCCATTTTTTCTACTGATGATTAGCGAAACATCAGTTCTTTAGAAAGCCAGGGACTTTTGCGCCGCCCAATTTCTTCCCCAAGTTCCCCTAAATTTTTCGCTTTACCGACATAGACTCTGGTCACTACCTTTTATCTTCTTTTCGGTTTCATTCTGCTTTTTTACGATTTCTTATTGCAAATACGAATCCTATTGAGACAAGGACGATAAATACAAAGCCAATCCATTTCAATTGCGGATTCTCAGCTTTCCCTCCCGTTGTAGGAAGATTACCTTCTAATTTTTCTACTTTCCCTGATGTTTTTCTGAGTTGCGGTTTTGTAATAATCTGTTGTGGTGTAACAGGTTTATCTGTTACTTTTAATTGTTCTGTTTTTTGTGGTTGTTCCGGTTGATGTGGTGTTGATGGTGTCGGCTGCTTCTGATCCTTCACCGTGTGCTTAATAATTTTACCATCTTCTTGGATTTCAAAAGAGAATGTTTCTTCGTTAATCAAGTATCCTTCTAGTGCGAACGTTTCAACATGACTAATAGCTACCTCAAATGATATACAGTTTCTACTGAATAATCAGAATTTTAAGATTAAAAAAACTAAAAAAATAAAAATAAAATTGTACCTTTTCTTCATTACTGATTTAAAATATAAATGTATAATTGTATATTACTAAGCATTGCTTTATTCCAACCTTGCCCGATAGTATGTTGCGAAAAAGAGGCTCTCGATAGGTACTTCCAAAAAATCCGCAATACTTTTTGCACGACTAGAAATCAGACCTTTTCTTCCTGATTCTACATCATACAAAGTACTGACTGGAATTTTGGAACCGTTTGAAACATCATTAATTGTATAGCCCTGTGATTCACGAATTTCTCTTAGAACTGTCAAATATCTCCCCCCTTATTTACAGTTTATTCGTCTTTTAGCCTAAAGTCAACACTTAAAGTTCCTATTTTTTACACTTTAAGTGAAAAATGTGAAGGCTCTTCTTAAAACCTACTTGTTTAAAATTGGAGTGATAACTTATATGAGAATTGAAGAAAACGTACTAGGAAAAAACATAAAGAAATTAAGGGCTTTAAAAGGAGTAAATCGCAAAGAAATGGCGGAAGATCTTAAAACTACGTATAGGACTGTTTCTAGTTGGGAAACTGGAGAAAAAAAACCACGCCTAAACAAATTAGAAGAAATCGCAAATTATTTTGACGTTAATACAGCTTCTTTATTAAAGAGTGAAATCCCTGATAAAGAATTATTAAATACGATAAAGGGAGAAGATCCTGTTGAACGTCTAGCACGACTGCTTTATGAAAAGTACATGAGCGTTCCAGATAAACACAAACCTAGAATTGAAGAAGAATTACTAAAATATGCAAGCAAATTAAAGATGCAAATTGATAAAGAAGAATAGAGGGTCCCTACGATTGAGACTCTCTTATTCTTCTTTACAGATATATTCTGAACATAATTCAATAATTTCACCAAATGTTTGTAAA
>NZ_JBFPJI010000205.1:0-6008 GCF_040838205.1 Bacillus sp. S4 | reverse complement strand
CAAAGGGATAGTAATACTTTGCTTACAAATGTTGATTTATCAGCCTTTTTGTTATATTTTCACCTTACTGAAATGTACAGTAATGATATTGTAAAATATCGTCTATAATTGATAACCTATCGTAAAGTAATTTGACCATATTTAACCACTTTGTTACGATAAAAAGGAAATTTAAGTAAGGAGGATGATGTAATATTAAAAAATGGTTTATTATTGCGTTAATTAGCATTGCGGTTAGCTGGACTATTATCGATCACTTCCTATTAGACAACAAAGAAGATATAGCTTCAAAATCAAACACCCCAGTTGGAACTGAAGTTGGCAATGTTGCCCTCAATTTCCTTCTGGAAACAACCACTGGTCAAGAAGTTCGCCTTACAGACTATAAAGGAAAAAAAGTAATATTGAATTTTTGGGCAAGCTGGTGTGGTCCATGCAAAATAGAAATGCCTGATATGGAAAAGTTTTATCATGATACTAAAGATATGGGGATTGAAATTGTCGCTGTAAATGCGACAGCTACTGAAAAAGACCCGAACAATGTAAAACAATTTCTTGAAGAAAACAAATATACCTTCCCCGTCCTATTAGATCAGAAAGGACAGGCAAGTGCCGCATATCAAATCATCAGCATTCCAACATCTTTTGTCATCGATACAAACGGTGTCATTCAATATAAGCATGTAGGACCAATGACATATGAAAAAATGAAAGAATATGTAAATAATTTATAAAAGCGTATTCAAATCAATTTGATTACGCTTTTTGTCTACTTTATGAACAAAATGTTACTTTTAACACTATTATGGAATAATTATACTTTTTCACGTTGACAATAGTGTTGAAGGAGAATATACTAAGCATGTAAGTTGATTGTGAATAGTTTCACAAATAATGTGAATTTCTTCACATATAAATAGATAGGAGTTGTCATCATTATGAGTACTTGGACACAAATTTATGACCCGTTAAACAACATTTGGTTATCTGCACTAATCGCAGCACTTCCAATCTTCTGTTTCATCATTTGTTTAATGGGACTCAAAATGAAAAGTTACATCGCTGGGCTTTATAGTGTGATCGTCGCTATTATTCTTGCTATATTTGTTTATAAAATGCCCGCAACTGTAGCTCTAGCATCTGCCGGATTCGGTGTTTTATCTGGATTTTATCCAATTTGTACTATCGTTATCGCAGCCATTTTCCTTTACAAATTAACTGTTAAAACAGAGCAATTCAACATAATTCGCGATAGTATTTCAAGCATTACAAATGATCAACGTTTACAAGTATTATTAATCGCTTATTCTTTCGGTGCTTTCTTAGAAGGTGCAGCTGGTCTAGGGGTTCCAGTTGCTATTACAGCTGCATTACTTGTAGGTATGGGCTTTAATCCATTAAAAGCAGCCGGTATTTGTTTAGTAGCTAACATCGCTGGTGGTGCTATGGGTGCTATGGGTATCCCAGTTACAGTACCTGCACAATTAACTCAATTAGACGCATTAACTATAGGTCGTCAAACTGTTCATATTTTACCATTCATTAGCATTATTTTACCTTTCTTACTTGTTTCAATGGTCGATGGAATTAAAGGTATTAAAGAAACTTGGCAAGGTATTCTTGTAAGTGGTGTCTCTTTCGCCATTACTCAGTTCCTTGTAACTTACTTCTTAGGTGCAGAACTTACTAATATTTTCGCAGCCGTTGTAAGTATGGTCTCTCTTGCATTATTCTTACGTGTTTGGCAGCCAAAATCTTCTGCTAAAGAAGAAAAACAAGAAGAAAAAGAATCTCATACATTCAATCAAATTTTATATGCTTGGTCTCCATTCGTATTCTTAACTGCATTCGTAACAATCTTTAATTTAAAACCGATTAAAGCTTTATTTGCTCCGGATGGTCCATTGGCAAACTTAGTATTTAACATTCAGTTCCCTGGTCTTCATAATGCGGTTATGAAAACTGCACCAATTACAAAAGCTGATACACCTTTCGCAGCGATTTTCAAATTCGATGTATTCTCTTCTACAACTACTGCGATCGTACTAGCAATTATCGTTTCACTTATCGTTTACCGCGTAAAAGGTAAAATGGTTAAAGAACTAATGATTGAAACAATGAAAGAACTAAAAGCTCCAGTATATACAATTTGTAGCGTTATCGCTTTAGCTTACGTAGAGAACTACTCTGGTATGTCATCTACACTTGGACTTGCATTCTCTTCTACTGGTAATGCATTCCCAGTTCTTTCTCCAATCTTAGGATGGATTGGCGTATTCATTACAGGATCAGTAGTATCAAGTGGTTCATTATTCGCACCACTTCAAGCAGTAACTGCAGATCAATTAAACATCGTTCCTTCTACACTCGTTGCATTAAACGTAGTAGGTGGTACAATGGCAAAAATGGTTTCACCACAATCTGTAGCAGTTGCTTGTGCAGCAGTTGGACTAGTTGGTCAAGAATCTGCCTTATTTAAAACAGCAATGAAATACAGTTTAATCTTCTTAGCTGTTATTAGCTTACTTCAATTAAACGCTGTATTTAATATCTTCTAAAAAAAAGCACCGATCCAAATGGATCGGTGCTTTTTACATTACATTTTTTTATTCTTTAATAAAGAAGCACCAGCAATTTCAGGATGCGTCATTTCGTATGGATCCAAAATAATATCAAGCTCTTCTGCTGTAAGTACACCATGTTCTAAACATAGCTCCCTAACAGATTTTCCTGTCGCAATTGCTTCACGTGCAATGCGAGAAGCTGCTTCATAACCAATATGAGGGTTCACTGCTGTAATAACTCCAACACTTTTTTCAACATATTGCTTAAGCAACTCTTCATTCGCTGTAATTCCTTTAATACAATATTCACGGAATACACGGAATCCATTGTTCATAATACTGATGGATTGAATTAAATTAAATACTAATACCGGCTCCATTACATTTAACTCTAATTGTCCAGCTTCTGACGCTAAGCAAATGGTATGGTCATTTCCAATTACTTGGAAAGCAACTTGGTTAATTACTTCTGCCATAACTGGATTTACTTTACCCGGCATAATAGATGAACCTGGTTGACGAGCTGGTAATTGGATTTCCGCCAATCCAACACGTGGACCAGACGCCATAATACGAAGGTCATTTGCAATTTTAGACATATTCATCATACATACTTTTAGTGCTGCAGATACTTCTGTATACGCATCTGTGTTTTGCGTCGCATCAACTAAGTGCTCTGCACCAACAAGAGGGAAACCACTAAAAGTTCGTAAATGCTTCACAACTTGTTCTATATAAGTAGGGTTTGCATTTAATCCCGTACCGACAGCTGTCGCACCCATATTAACTTCGTATAAATGTTGACGAGACTGTTTAATTCTTTTTATATCACGCTCTAGCACTCTGCTATATGCTTCGAATTCTTGCCCAAGGCGAATTGGAACTGCATCTTGCAAATGTGTACGCCCCATTTTAATAACGTGATCAAACTCTTTTGCTTTATCATGAAAAGCAGAGTGAAGTTCTTCCATTGTAACAAGAAGTTCTTCTAGCATCATAAGAGTTGCAATATGAATCCCAGTTGGGAACGCATCGTTTGTTGATTGGGCCATGTTCACATGAGTGTTTGGACTAATTTTCGCATATTCACCTTTTTCGTATCCCATACGTTCTAACGCTCTATTAGCAATTACTTCATTAGTATTCATATTAATTGAAGTACCTGCTCCGCCCTGAATTGGGTCTACAATAAATTGATCATGGAACTTTCCATCCATAATCTCTTGTGCCGCTTCTGCAATTTCTTGCCCGATATCTTTAGCTAAGTAACCTGTATCTATATTCGCAAGCGCTGCCGCTTTCTTTACAATTGCCATTGCCGTAATGAGTGACGGATGAATGCGGTATCCTGTAATAGGAAAGTTTTCTACGGCACGTAATGTTTGTACACCATAATAAGCTACACTCGGTACTTCTTTTTCACCTAAAAAATCTTTTTCTATACGTATATCCTTCGTTGCTATCATTTTTCATCACCTATACTTTTCATTCTAAATCCTTATCTAAAGAATTCGCCCTATAAAATACGAGTATCATTAAAAGAATTCTTCAGTATCCACCTTCACTATATAGCAGCCTTTTTGAAAGCGCAAACATTTATTTTTCTATATATACTTTTTATTAAAGTTTATATAATAGAAAATCCATTCATTCTTCTACTTTCTTTATTTCAACTCGCTTAATTTGATGCATATCCTTTTCAAGAACTTTAAAAGAAAAGCCGTGTTTCTCAATAATATCCCCCTCAGCAACGATTTGCTTTTGTACCATAATCCAACCACCAATTGTATCAACATCATCAGCGACCAAATGTATGCCAAATAAATCATTTACTTCGCTAATAAGCACTTTCCCCTCTACAATTTTACACACTTCACTTATATGTTCTATAGGTGGATGCTCATCTTCATCGTATTCATCTCGGATTTCTCCAACAATTTCTTCTAAAATATCTTCCAATGTAACAATCCCTGCTGTGCCACCATATTCATCATATAATACAGCTAATGGAATGCGCCTTCTTTGCATTTGCAATAATAAATCATGGATTGCGATATTTTCTAACACTTCAATAACTGGACGTGTATATGGTGTAATCGAACACTCTTCATCTCGATTACCATCCATATAACGAATAAATAAGTCCTTTACATTAACCATCCCAATAATTTCATCTTTATCTTCACCAAATACTGGATATCTCGTATATTTTTCTTGTGCGATTACTTTAATATGTGTCTCAAAAGGCTCATCTTCATATAAACCAACAACTTCAGTACGAGGTACCATGATTTCCTTTGCTACCCTGTTATCAAATTCAAAGATGTTATTTACATATTTAAATTCAGTTTGATTAATCTCGCCACTTTCATAACTCTCAGACAAGATTAATCTTAGTTCCTCCTCAGAATGCGCAACTTCATGTTCAGAAGCCGGATGTAAACCAAATAAGCCTGTCACAAATCGCGCAGAGCCATTTAAAGCCCAAATAAATGGATACATAACTCGGTAAAAATAAATAATGGGCTTTGATAATAATAAGCTAACTTGCTCTGCTTTTTGGATTGCAAAAGTCTTTGGAGCGAGTTCACCAATTACAACATGTAAAAACGTAATAACTGCAAATGCAATAATAAATGAAACTGTACTTGCAATTGCAGGAGATAAATCCAATTTTAAAAACAGCGGTTCGAGTAAATGTTTAATCGTCGGTTCTCCTAACCACCCGAGCCCTAAAGCAGTAATCGTAATTCCTAACTGACATGCCGATAAATACTCATCTAAATTTGAAGTTACTTTTTTAGCTGCCAATGCGCCTCGTCTTTTTTCACTAACAAGTTGATCGATACGACTGCTACGCACCTTTATAATTGCAAACTCTACAGCTACAAAGAAACCTGTTAGCGCAATAAGAACAGCTACCATCAATAATTTTAAAATATCCACATATGTCCTTTAGCTTTTCTTAGCTAAAGTTACACCTCCTTTAAATAAAGAAGTTTCACTTTAGTTTCTTCATTTACTTGAAAGCAACCCTATATAAAATTCACCAATTTTCAGCCCTCATACAATTCTAATGGCAAACCGTCAGGATCTTGGAAAAAGACGAATTTTTTTCCCGTTATCTCATCAACACGTATCAATTCCGTCTCAACATCGCATCGGTTTAAATGTTTAACAGCTTCTTCTATATCAGTAACCGCAAAAGCTAAATGTCTAAGTCCAGCAGCCTCTGGAAAGCTTGCGCGATCAGGCGGACTTGGAAATGAAAATAATTCAATTTGATACTCTCCTCCTACACATAAATCTAACTTATACGAATTTCGTTCCTTTCTATATACTTCATTCTTCACTTTGAAACCTAATATTCGTGTATAAAAATCCTTTGACACTTCATAATTTGAACAAATAATTGCAACGTGATGTACTCTACATATATTCATG
>NZ_JBFPJI010000204.1:0-6066 GCF_040838205.1 Bacillus sp. S4 | reverse complement strand
ATGTAAATAGTGTTATTTCCATTTTTATTTCTAGGACTAAAGGCTTAGTAAAAATTCCGATTGAAGTGCGATGTTTAAAATGTCATATTTTTATACACTAGTAGTATAGAATGCGTATGTTATGAAGTAAGGTAGGGGAAGGGATCTATGTCTTTATGTCGGTTAGCGAGAAAAAATATACAAACATTTGCTACCAAAAGGTTAAAACAATTTACGTGGATTGCTATGAATACAATGATTTGTTTTTTTATGATATCATTCCGATTCAATGAAGTTGTAATAAGTAAAGCGGGATATACACTTATATTTGTAAAGTGGTTTTATGCTATGTTTCTATTTGTAGTTTTTGTATGTATTTTCATTACTTATAAAATGACAGCCTCTTTTTTACAGGTAAGAAGAGAGGAGTTTAAATCGTACGAAGTAGTGAATATGACGAGAAAGGAAATGTTATGTTTATTGTGTCATGAGCAATTATTAATTTACGGAGGAGCTTTCGTTTTCGGATTAATTCATGGTATGTTATTTTTGAAATTATTTATTATTATTTTTATGAAAGCAGTAGGAATCCAAGGAGTAACAAATGCACCGATTACGACGTATGCGATAATGGTAACAGCAGTTGTTATGATAACCGTCATTATAGTATCAATGTGGCAATGTTGTAGGTTTATACAAAGGTTAAAGGGTGAAAAGTCATATGAAACAAGGAAAAAGGCATGAGAAATCATGGCTTTTTCTTCATTTTACACATGTTATTAATCATGATACAGTGGGAAGAACTGAAAAAAAGAGTTAAGAAGAAAGGTTGTATGGAATGATAAATGAGCAAGCGATCGTAAAAGTTGATCGATTAACAAAGCGAATTGGTTCAAAGACGTTAGTAGAAAATATTAGTTTTGAAGTGAAAAAAGGTGAAGTAGTTGGCTTATTAGGACCAAATGGTGCTGGAAAAACGACATTAATGCGAATGATGGTCGGAATGATTCGTATGACAGAAGGAGAAGTATGGATTGATGGTCAATCTGTAAAACAGCAATTTGAAAAAACTGCTGCGAAAATTGGCGCTGTAATTGAGACACCAGAATTCTATCCTTTCTTAAGCGGCTATGAAAATTTAACATATTTCGGACGAATGAATGGAAATGTAACTGAAGAGCGTATCGATGAAGTTGTGCAACTATTAGGAATGGGACAAGTGATTGACCGTAAAGTAAAAGCATATTCACTCGGTATGAGACAACGTTTAGGAATTGCTCAGGCACTTATACATAATCCAGATGTATTAATACTAGACGAACCAACGAACGGATTAGATCCTAGTGGTATACATGAAATGCGGATGTACATAAAGAAAATTGCACATGAACAAGGAAAAGCTGTTCTTGTCTCTAGTCACTTACTCTCAGAAGTTGAATTAATGTGTGACAGGGTTATTATTATTCAGCACGGAGAATATGTCGCAACACAAAATATTCAAAGTGATCAAAAGGAAGAAACAGAAGAAATACATATCCGTGTAGATGATGCGAATAAAGCGGCAGAGGTTTTAGAATACGATGTTTTAGTAAAAGAAAACGAATTAATTATAAACGTGAAAGATGAAGAAATTCCAAATATTCTTCGTACATTGATGGAGAAAAATATTCAAGTTTATCGTGTATATGAAGAAAGAAAAACGCTAGAAGAGAAGTTTTTAGAATTAACAGGGGGAAAAGATATTGTTTAATTTAGTTTATAACGAGCTGTATAAAATATTTAAGCGAAAGCGAACGATTATTCCTTTTGCAGCTATTGCGGTATTAATTATTGGGTTAGGATGGGTTACGGTAAAGTATTTAGAGCCAGAAACAAAAGGGTGGAAAGCGGATTATACAGAACGCACTGTAGAAATTGAGAAAAAGCTCGGCATGAAAAAAGAGGATATTTTAACAGAAAAGTCAGGAGACGAGCTTGTAAAGGAATACCAGCTTAAAATGAAGCATTTAGATACGAATACAGCGCCAGCAAGTAGTTCTCCACTTTCTTTCATGAGAGATACTGGTTTTATTGTTTTTCCTATTTTACTTCCGTTTATTCTCGTATATGCGAGTACAATTTTTGCGAATGAATATAGCTGGGGAACATATAAATTTTTAACGATTCGTCCGGCGAGCCGATTTAAAATTTTAACATCTAAGTTTTTGGCAATCGTTATATTTTCGGCATTATTATTTATATTTAATATGATTTTTTCCGTATTATGTGGGCTAATTATTTATAAATTCCAACAACCAGCTTGGACTGAATTTGTCGTTCAAAACGGAAATATAATAAAACAAAATATTTTCGTAGAAGGAAGTAAATATTATATTTTATCGTGGCTACCAACTCTGGTGTATGCTGCATTTGCATTTATGATTTCTGTTTTAACGAGATCGAGCGGAGGTGCAATCGGGATTTCTCTATTTCTTGCATTATCAGGGGGAATAGCGCTAATTCCGGCAGCAAGATATGAATGGGCGAAATATTTATTACCAGCGAATACAGATTTATATGGGCTTTCAAAGGGCGGGAGCTTTATTGATGGAGTAACATTCCCATTCGCTTCTTGTATGCTTCTTCTATACTTAGCTGTATTTTTAGGGGTGTCCTATACTGTATTTATAAAACGAGATTTAACAGCATAAGCAAAAGCCGTTAAGGGTAACTTAACGGCTTTTTGTTTGTGATAATTGATGAATAGCTTCTTCGGCTAATAAGGCGAAATACTCCGCGCTAATAGGTAATGCTTCTTCATCTACTGTAAAAGCTGGATGATGCCATTCATGTGTACCGCTTGTTCCCATAAAGACGAATGAACCTGGTATTTCTTGTTGGTAAAAAGAAAAGTCTTCTCCTGCCATTGATGGTGTAGGAGAGATAACGTTTAGATTCATTTTCTCTGCAATCTGAATAGAAAAATCAGTGAGTACTTTATCGTTTTGAACAGCAGGAGGACCTGGGTAAAATCGAAATTCTGTTTTTACACCTAGTGCATCAGAAATGCCTTTAATGATACGTTCCATTAATGCCGGAATCTTTTTACGTGTTTTAGTTTGGAATGTACGGACAGTTCCTTCTAATATTGCTTTTTCGGGAATAACGTTCCACGTATTCCCTGAATGAATGTTTGTTACACTTACGACAGCGTTATGAGAAGAACTAATATTTCGGCTTACAATTGTTTGAAGTGCCATAACGATTTGAGATGATGCAACGATAGGATCGACACCGGCATCAGGCACAGCTGCATGTGTTCCAACACCATGAATTTCAATTTCAAATCGATCTACTCCAGCCATTAGTGGACCGTCTTTAATACCGATTGTACCTACTGGTAAATCGGGCTTATTATGCATACCAAAAACGGCTTGCACATTCTTTAAATGTCCAGCTTCAACAACTTTACATGCTCCGTTTCCACTTTCTTCAGCAGCTTGGAATATAAAACGCACAGTTCCGTTAAGAGAAGCTTCTTTTTCTTTTAATAAGTAAGCCGCACCCAATATAGCAGCTGTATGAAAATCATGCCCACAAGCATGCATTTTACCTTGTATTTTTGAAGTGTATGGAAGGTCTGTTTCTTCTTGGATAGGAAGGGCATCGATATCAGCACGAAGCGCTACCACCGGTCCGTTTTTATTACCAGAAATTTCAGCGATAATTCCTGTTTCTAAACTGGAATCAATAATAGTAATATTAGCTTCTTTTAACCAATTTTTTATTGCTTTTGTTGTTTCAAATTCTTCGTACGATAGTTCTGGGTATTCGTGTAAATGGCGACGAATAGAAATAAGTTTTTCTGTTAATTGATTTGGAATGGATGCCACTTATTATCCCCTCTTTCTTAAGTGAAATATTTGTATTCATTATATAACACAATAATAAAAGAGAGGATTTTCAAATGAAAATCCTCTCTCGTTTATGCTGCAACTTTTTTATGAGTATGCTGTTTTTTATAACGTCCACGCATTGCATATGCAATTTGCGGGATTGCAATACCGATTAAAATAAGTGATACACCGACCCATTGTGAAGATAGTACAGCTTCTTTTAAAACGAATACAGACATAATTGTTGTAACTGGCAGTTCTGCTGCACCAAGAATAGTTGCTAAGCCAGATCCGATTTTTGGAATACCGATTGTAAAGGCAATGGACGGAATAACGATACTAAATATTCCTAAGCCTAAGCCGTATTTCCAAAGGCCTTGAGAAATTGCTCCGTTAAAAATAAATGTTGGCGGGAATACGATCATGACTAAAGTTAAAGCGCCAGCCATTAAAAGGACACCGCGTGGTAACGAAGGTACTTCAACGGCAACTTTACCACTTACGAAAATGTATGTTGCAAATGTAATAGCTGATAATAAGCCTAAAATGATTCCAGTCGTATCGAAATCACCAGCTGATGTTTCTAATAACCCACTTGATAAAAATGTACCTGCAAGTAAGAAGATTACTGAAATAACTTTTTCTCTTGAAGGTAATGTTTTCGTTGTAATTGCTTCAATGATAATTCCAACCCAAACGAATTGGAATAAAAGTATAATTGCAATAGAAGCTGGTACAGTTTTTAAAGAAGCGTAATAAAAAATTCCAGTAAAACTTGCAGACGTACCTGCGACGAATAAAATTAACATTTGTTTTAGTGGAACACGATGTCTAGAAAATAGAAGTGTAATAGCAAGTAAAATAATCCAACCGAACAAATACTGGCTACCAATTACCTCTCCAAGTGAAAATCCTTCTGCATATGCAAGTTTAACAAAAATAGCTAAAACCCCATAACTACACGCTCCTAATAAAACTAAAAGAGAATAACGAAGCATGAAAAATTCCTCCCATCTATATGAAATTGTTCCGTAACGGACATATATAACTAGAGGGAAGTATACAAAATTAAAAATGAAGGGTCAAATGAAAGAAAAGTGCGAAATTTTATAGAATAATAATAAAAGTATGATATTTATGCATAATCTTGAAATTAATAATAATTAAAGTATTGTAAAATCAGCTTTACGTTGTATAAAGACAGCATTTGAAAAAAATTTTTTAGGCTTAATATGTGTGAAGTTAATTGTAATGTGCTAATGATTTGAGAAACTGTGGAACCTTTGTTATGTTAGTAACAATTAGAAAGAGTTTCATAATTCAATTGAGATTTTTCTATATAATAGAAGGAAATGAAAACGTTTTATTAGAAACTGTGTGAAAGGGTAGTTTTTCTTATTGTCACGTTGGAAAAGTGAATTCATGAAATGTCCATAGTATTTTCAATTGTTTTTGCTACAATATGGAGGAGGAGAGGAGTGGAATAATGCAAGATATTAGTATTTTTTTAGCGTTTGGAGCTGGGTTCTTATCATTTATATCCCCATGTTGCTTACCGCTTTATCCGGCATTTTTATCATACATAACAGGTATGTCGGTTTCTGAATTGAAAGAAGAAAATGCAATGCTTCGCAAAAGAAGTATGATACATACAGCGTTTTTCTTACTTGGATTTTCGATTATATTTATCGCAATTGGATTTGGTACAAGTTTTATCGGAGGAATTTTTACGGATTATAAAGATTTAATTAGACAGCTAGGTGGTATATTTATCATCGTGTTCGGTCTTATTATTGTCGGTGTATTTAAGCCGAAGTTTTTAATGCAAGATCGTAAATTTACTTTTAAAAACCGTCCGAGTGGTTATTTTGGTTCAGTTCTAATTGGATTAGCATTTGCCGCTGGATGGACACCTTGTACGGGGCCTATATTAGTGTCTGTAATTGGATTAGCTGCAACAAATCCAGAATCGGCAATGATTTATATGATTGCTTACATACTTGGATTTGCGATTCCCTTTTTCGTACTTTCATTCTTTATTACGAAAATGTCTTGGATTAAAAGAAATAGTATGGCGTTCATGAAAGTCGGAGGATACATAATGATCGTTATGGGGATCTTCCTATACTTTAATTGGATGACGAAAATTATCGTATATTTCTCAAGTTTATTTGGTGGATTTACCGGTTTTTAGTATTATTCTGTGAAAATG
>NZ_JBFPJI010000013.1:0-39217 GCF_040838205.1 Bacillus sp. S4 | reverse complement strand
AAGTAGGGGATGGTATATATGACTTTAAAATATATGTGGGGATGGAAAGAAATTTTATATTTATTTGTTTTTGTATTTATTATTGTTCCAGTAACAATTGAATCCATTTTTTATAAATATGCTTTAAATCTATTAGGGAATTCATTATATGCTGGGGTTTTAATGGGATTTATTATGGCAGTTGTATTTACTTTTTTAGTTTATGTGTTTTGCATAAAAAGATATAACTTGTCGTGGGCAGATATTGGGATTCGGAAGCTTTCATGGAAAGATTACTTGTGGACATTTGTAGCGGTTATTTCTTTGATTGTAGTTAGTATTGGTGTATTAATGATAATGGAGAAAATGGGTATTTCCTTTGAAAATAGTAAAACGGATACGGTCCAAAATGATAAATCAATATATTCATTTTGTATCGCGGTAATTGGAGCGGCGGTTATATCACCAATATATGAAGAGATTTTATATCGGGGTGTTTTTTATACGTTTTTTCGAGATAGATATGGCATATGGGGCGGTGTGCTTATAAGTTCAATAATATTTACAGTTGTTCATATTCCCACATATAACACATTACCGGTGAATTTTTTAAGCGGAGTAGTATTTGCGTGGTTATATGAGAAAACAAATTCTATTTTATCGGCTATGATTGCCCACGCATTATTCAATTTCATAGCAGTACTTCTCACATTCATGTCGAATTAATTAGAGGGTACATATAGGAGGGAATAAATATGGAAATAGCTGTGGAACGAGTTTTTACAAATGAGATTTTAGCAGAAGCTGCAAAGATATTTAATGTGAAAGTAGAAGAAAAACCACTTGGTGATTTTGAGAATTATATTTTTAAGGCGAAGGGAAAAAATAATGAAGATTACGTATTACGCTTAACTCATTCTTCTCATCGCTCAAAAAAAGAGGTAGAGGCTGAACTAGATTTTTTACGATATGTTGCGGAGAACGGGGCAAAGGTAGCAGGTCCTCTTTACTCAATATCTCAAAATCTTGTAGAAGAAATCAGAGCGGAAGATGGCACTTTCTTTTTTGCGTCTTTATTTACATATGCAAAAGGCGAGCAAGCAAAAGGAGAAGAATCGCCTTATTGGGGAGATGCTTTCTTTGAAGCTTGGGGAAAAGCGATTGGACAACTGCACCGCCTTACAATGGATTATCCTAAAACAGACTACCGTGATACGTGGGAAGAGGATGAGAGTGCAATTGTTAGTGGATTAGAAGATGAGAAAGTGAAAGAGATTGCTGCTATATTAATAGATGAAATAAAGGCTCTTCCAATCGAAAGAGAAACGTTCGGCCTTATGCATGGCGATATTCATCCAGGCAATTTTCATTATGATGGAAAAGAGCTAACAATCTTTGATTTTGATGACGCTGCCTATAATTACTTCATTCATGATTTGGCAATGGTTCTTTATTACTCTGTTCTTTTTACACCGTGGACATTGGAGAAAAAGACGGAATTTGCTCGTAAACAGTTACAAGTGTTACGAAAAGGGTATGAATATGAGCACAGACTGGCGGATAGTTGCTATGAAGCGTTACCGTTATTTTTACGTCTACGTGATATTGGTTTATACGGTACGCTTCAAAAGAAGTTTAAAGGGAAAGATATGCCAGATTATTTTCGAGAATTAGCAGAACAACTCTATGAAAGAATTATAAAGAAGGAAGCAATTGTGAATATATAATACATTCATCTCAAAACAAAGTATGTAAAATAAATATATACTTTGTTTTTTTATACAAAAATATGTTTGTTTTATTAAAATAATATTGTCATAGATTCGGTTTGCATTATATAATTTTATGTATATTCTGAATATTCTTTACAAAAAGGAGGAGGAATGTTGGAAGCTATCGTAAGTTGGATAAATAATATTGTTTGGAGTCCGGCACTTGTCTATTTATGTTTAGGAGTAGGTCTATATTTTTCCATTCGAACGAGGTTTTTACAAGTAAGACATGTAGGAGAAATGGTGAAGCTTACATTTCAAGGAGAAAAGTCTGATGCGGGTGTTTCTTCTTTCCAAGCGTTAGCACTTTCATTATCAGGGCGCGTTGGAACGGGAAATATTGCCGGTGTTGCCACGGCTGTTGCCTTTGGTGGTCCAGGGGCTGTATTTTGGATGTGGGCGGTAGCCTTTCTAGGAGCCGGTTCTGCATATGTAGAATCGACGCTTGCACAAATATATAAGACGAAGCATCAAGGGCAATTCCGCGGTGGACCTGCTTATTACATTGAAAAAGGACTAGGTGTTAAATGGTACGCATTAGTGTTTGTTGCAGCGACAATTCTTGCAACAGGGATGCTGCTTCCAGGTGTTCAAGCGAATAGTATTGCTGTAAGTTTAGAAACAGCTTTTGGTATTAATACTTCCGTATCAGGAGCGGTATTAGTAGCGGCATTAGCACTTATTATATTTGGTGGAGTTAAGCGAATTGTTAACGTAGCGCAAGTTGTAGTGCCGTTTATGGCGCTTGGTTATATTTTAGTAGCTTGTGTAATTGTCGCTATGAATATTGAAAAATTACCAGACGCTTTCATGTTAATTTTAAAAAGTGCATTTGCATTAGAAGCAGCTTTTGGCGGGATTATTGGTTTAGCAATTTCTTGGGGGGTAAAACGTGGTATTTATTCAAATGAAGCAGGGCAAGGAACTGGGGCTCATGCAGCGGCAGCTGCTGAAGTATCGCATCCAGCTAAACAAGGATTAGTACAAGCATTTTCCGTTTACATTGATACATTATTTGTTTGTTCAGCAACAGCATTTATGATGATTATTACAGGCATGTATAACGTATTTGATGCAAGCGGAAAAAACTTTATCGTCAATAAATTAAATGGTGCACAGCCAGGTCCTGGTTATACACAGGCAGCGGTAGAATCTGTTTTCCCTGGATTTGGAAACGGTTTCGTCGCAATTTCTCTACTATTCTTCGCATTTACAACAATTATGGCTTATTACTACATTGCAGAAACAAATATAGCTTACTTAAACCGTGATAAAGACCGCCCTTGGATGTCTATCGTACTAAAGTTTGTATTCTTAGGAGTTGTATTCTACGGTTGTGTAAAAACAGCAGCAACAGCATGGGCTTTAGGAGATATTGGTGTAGGAATTATGGCATGGGTTAACATTATTGCGATTCTATTATTACAAAAACCGGCATTGATCGCATTAAAGGATTATGAAAAGCAGAAAAAAGAAGGAAAAGATCCAGTATTCGATCCGCAGCAGTTAGGAATTAAAAATGCTGATTTCTGGGAGCATGAATACGGGAAAGATAAAAAAGAAGAAGTATCTTAATAGAATAGGAATAAGAGAGCAAAGGGAAATCCCTTTGCTTTTTTTATGGACAAAATGTAGATGAAAGTTATTTTTTTGCCTATTTTTGAATATAAAAAGAATGTACATGCTTTGTTAGGGGAAGGGGGGAGTATGTTGATTGAGTTTCGTAAAGTTAATAAATATTACGGTAACTTTCAAGTTTTGAAAAATATTAATGTACAAGTGAAAAAAGGTGAAGTGGTAGTAGTTGTTGGCCCTTCGGGATCAGGAAAAAGCACGTTGCTGCGGTGTATAAATCAATTGGAGGCAATTACCGATGGAGAATTAATTGTACAAAATACGGAAGTACACAATGCGAAAACAAATATGAATGAATTGCGCCGAAATATTGGGATGGTCTTTCAACACTTTTATTTATACCCACATAAAACAGTTCTTCAAAATATTACACTAGCACCAATTAAAGTAAATAAAGTTTCCAAAGAAAAGGCGGAGCAAACAGCGATGTTTTATTTAGAGAAAGTGGGAATCCCGGAGAAAGCAGGTGTATATCCACATCAATTATCTGGTGGACAACAGCAAAGGGTGGCGATTGCTAGGGGGCTCGCGATGCAACCGGAAATTATGCTGTTTGATGAGCCTACGTCTGCTCTTGATCCAGAGATGATTGGGGAAGTGCTTGATGTTATGAAAGCGCTGGCTAAAGAAGGAATGACGATGGTTGTCGTCACACACGAGATGGGATTTGCACGTGAGGTAGCAGATAGGATTTTATTTATGGATGACGGTCAAATTATCGAAGATACAACACCAGCACAATTTTTTGCAAATCCTGAAAAAGAAAGAGCTCGTCTATTTTTAAGCCGAGTGTTAAATCATTAAAGGAGGAATTTCATGCTTAAAATGAAAAAGTTGTTTACTCTAATCGTATTCTCATGTTTATTCGTGCTTATTGTTGCTGGATGCGGGGGTAAAAAAGACGAGGCGAAAGAAACAAATACGAAACAAGGCGGAGTTGTTGAACAAATTAAGAAGCGCGGGAAATTAGTAGTCGGAGTGAAAAATGATACGAATTTATTTGGATTGAAAAACCCTTCAACAGGGCAGGTAGAAGGATTCGATATTGATATCGCGAAGGCGCTTGCGAAAAAAATTCTTGGTGATGAAAAGAAACTAGAGCTGAAAGAAGTAACGTCTAAAACACGTATTCCAATGCTGAAAAATGGTGATATTGATGCCATTATTGCGACAATGACAATTACGGAAGAGCGTAAAAAAGAAGTAGATTTTTCAGATGTATATTTTAAAGCGGGACAATCGTTACTTGTGAAAAAAGGAAGCAATATTAAAAGTATTGATGATGTGAAACAAGGCGTTAAAGTATTGGCTGTAAAAGGCTCAACGTCAACAAATAACATCCGTCAAAAATCACCAGAAGCAACAGTATTAGAGTTTGAGAATTATAGTGAGGCATTTACAGCGTTAAAAGCGGGTAAAGGCGATGTTTTAACGACAGATAATGCGATTCTTTATGGAATGGCAAAACAAGATTCTAATTATGAAGTTGTAGGGAAAATTTTCACGGATGAACCGTATGGAATTGCAGTGCGAAAAGGTGCAAACGATTTAACGAAAGAGATTAATAGTTTATTAAAAGATATGAAAGCGAATGGGGAATACGATAAATTGTATGGAAAATGGATCGGTCAAAAGCAAGAAAAATAGAATGAAACTTTAATAAGTGGGGAAGGGTTATCTCCTACTGATGATTAGCAGCCTATACCAATTGGGACAAATAGTAAGAGTGAGAGGATGAGGGATGCTCATCCTCTTCTTATAAAGAAAGAGGGGAGAATATGTGCCTGACTTTTCTATTTTGACGAATAATATTGATATGTATTTAGAAGGATTTAAATATACGGTAATGTCTAGTGTAGTTGCGCTAATAGGAAGTTTTGTTTTAGGAATTATTATGGCAGTGATGCGAATTTCACCTATTCGTATTTTGAATTGGATTGGCTCTGCCTATGTTGAGTTTGTTAGAAATATTCCACTCGTATTAATTGCATTCATTTTTTATTTTGCTTTGCCTGTAATAGGAATTACTTTCAACGGTGTTGTAGCAGGGACAGTTGCACTTACAGTTTATACAGCGGCTTTTATTGCGGAAGTAATTCGTGCTGGTATTTTATCAGTCGCGAAAGGTCAAATGGAAGCAGCGCGTTCTTCAGGATTAACTTATACGCAAGCGATGTATCATGTCGTCTTACCTCAAGCGATGAAAATCGTCATTCCTCCTCTAGGAAATCAATTTCTCAATTTAGTAAAAAACTCTTCAATACTCGGAATTATTGCTGGAACGGATTTAATGTATCAAGGAGACTTAATTTCGACGAAGACATTAGTTACGTTTGATGTATATATATTTGTCGGGATGTTTTATTTAGTATTAACAATTCCGCTAAGTATGCTAGTGCGTTATTTGGAAAGACGCTTGGCAAAGGAGGGGGTGTAAATGGATTTTCAAGGTGCTATTACAGGAGATCATATACTCTTTTTATTAAAAGGATTGCTTATCACGCTAGAAGTCGCTCTTGTAGCGATTGTCCTTAGTTTTATTATCGGTAGTGTAATAGGAACTTTGCGCTATACAAAAATACCCGTCATCTCACCAATACTAGGCTTTATCGTTGAAGTTATTCGAAATTTACCACTTCTTTTAATTATATTTTTTACGTATTTTGCACTTCCAGAGGCAGGTTTGAAGTTAGAAATTATAACAGCCGCAATTGTTGCTTTAACGATATTTGAAGCAGCAATGATATCTGAAATTGTTAGAAGTGGCTTATTATCTATCGACAAAGGACAAATTGAAGCGGCGCGCTCTTCAGGATTAACATATGTCCAAACGCTTTGGCACATTATTTTACCGCAAGCACTTAGAAGAATGGTTCCGCCGCTTGTTAGTCAATTTATTTCATTGTTAAAGGATACGTCATTAGCGGTTGTTATATCATTGCCAGAGCTTATGCATAATGCTCAAATTATTAGCGGGCAGAATGTAAATTATATGATTCCGACATTTATACTAGCAGCCTGTATGTATTTTGTTGTAAACTACGGTTTATCAATTTTATCTAGAAGATTAGAAATACGTTAACTCTTACAAAAAATGTAAGAGTTTTTTCCTTATAAATCCTTTTTTACCTCAAATTAGTATTGTAAGCTCTTAATAGTTGAATTTTTATATTGTTTTATCAGAAAAGTTTTAATTTTATATAGAAATTGTAACCGCTTTCGTGTATATTTTTATTATCAGAAAATTTTAACAAGATATAGGGGTACTTGTAGGGGAGGATTAAGATGCAGCAAACAACGAATGAGCAATTACATCGTACGATGAAGAGTAGACATTTATTTATGATCGCACTAGGTGGTGTAATCGGAACTGGTTTTTTTCTAGGTTCAGGTTATACCATTAATCAGGCTGGACCAGGGGGAGCCATCCTTTCATATTTAGTGGGCGGATTTATTATGTATTTAACAATGCTTTGTCTTGGAGAGCTAACGGTAGCAATGCCAGTTTCAGGATCTTTCCAAAAGTATGCGACGAAGTTTATTGGACCAGGAACTGGATTTATGATCGGCTGGCTATACTGGATTGGATGGGCAGTAACAGTAGGATTAGAATTAACATCGATCGGTTTAATGATGAAAAGATGGTTTCCGAATGTTGATGTTTGGGTGTGGTGTCTCGTATTCGGAGTTATTTTATATGCTTCAAATGCAATATCAGCGAAGAGTTATGCTGAATTAGAGTTTTGGTTCTCTAGTATTAAAGTAGTTACAATTATTGCATTCATTCTACTTGGTGGTAGCGCATTACTAGGATTTTTACCATACGACGGAAAAGAAGCAGCGCCTCTTTTCTCTAACTTTGTAAGTGATGGTGGGCTATTCCCAAATGGACTAGCTGCAGTGCTTCTTACGATGATTACAGTTAACTTTTCCTTCCAAGGAACAGAGTTAATCGGGATTGCAGCAGGAGAGAGTCAGAATCCTGAAAAAACAATTCCACGTGCAATTCGTAATACAGTATGGCGCATTATGTTATTCTTCATTTTAACAATGACAATTTTAGTAGGGTTAATTTCTTGGAAAGAAGCAGGGATAATTGAAAGTCCATTCGTAGTTGTATTTGATAAAATCGGTATCCCATATGCAGCTGATATTATGAACTTCGTTATTATTACAGCTCTTCTATCTGTAGCGAACTCAGGGTTATATGCAGCAACGCGTATACTATGGTCACTTGCAAATGAAGGAATGGCACCAACTTCTTTCAAGAAAGTAAATAAACGTGGTATTCCGATTACAGCGTTAGTCGTAACAATTGCTGTTGCGGCGTTATCTTTATTAACAAGTTTCCTTGCAGAAGATACAGTATATATGTACTTATTATCTATAGCTGGTTTATCTGCTGTTTCAAGTTGGATCATTATTGCTTTATCACAACTTCGCTTTAGAAGTCAGTATTTAAAAGGTGGAGGAAAATTAGAGGACTTAAAGTATAGAACACCACTATACCCGCTTGTTCCAATTTTAGCTTTAATTACAAATAGTATCGTTGTTATTAGTTTAGCGTTTATTCCAGAGCAACGAATGGCGTTATATTGTGGTATTCCATTTATCATTTTCTGCTACATATATTATTATATGAGTAAGAAGCGGAAGAAACCGATGAAAGTGGAGATGGAAGCAAAGTATGAAAATAAAAATTAAGCATGATGATATAGAGGCAGATTTATCGTATGGTTCATTGGCGATAGGGAAAGAAAACGGGTATTCACCGTTACAATTACTCGTTTCTTCTATTGCAGGGTGTAGTGCAATTGTTTTTCGAACGATTTTAGAAAAGAAACGCATTACATACGATACGTTTACAATTGAAACTGAAATTGGTAGAAGTGAAGCTCTATCAAAACCAGTTGAAAGTGTTCATTTGCACTATAAAATTAAAGCGCAAAACATTACAGAAGAGCAATTAGACAAGGCACTGCAACTTGCAGTAAAGAATTGTACGATTGTTCAATCTGTAAAAGATAGTATAAAAGTTACGGAAACAATTGAATTAATAAAGTGAAACATAAAAACGTGAGAATAGGGCGCTCACGTTTTTATGTTTTTAGCAGAGGGGGAAGCATGATGGAATGTTTAGGTTGTAAATTAGCAAATGAAGAAGAAATTATATATAAAGTGTATGAAGATGATTATGTAACTTGTTTTTTAGATCATGTACCTTTCTATGCGGGACATACTTTAATTGTTCCAAAGCAGCATGTTTTAGAAGTAGACGAATTAGATGATTGTGTAGCAAAAGCGATTATGGATGCTTCTAAGCTTATTTCAAAGGCTATTAAATTACTGTATAAACCAGACGGAGTTACAATTTGTCAAAATGGTGGAATTTTTAACGAATTAACTCATTATCACATGCATGTTGTACCGAGATATAAAGAGCGTTCGTTTGCTGAGTTTTATACGGTACAATCGGGAGAAAAGAAGAATTATAATTTTGAAGAGACACAGAATTGGTTAAAAGAAGCGATAGAGCAAATACTGCTTACTAAAAAGGCGTAAGAGGGATGTTCTTACGCTTTTTAGTCTTCATACATATTTAAAATCTCTTTCGCACGTATACGTAAACCATCTATTAATTCTTTCGGTTCTAAAACTTGTGCATCTTTTCCAAGCCGATAAAATAGAGGCGTAATAAAATTAATTTCACCTTTATCAATTGTTGAATTTATATATCCTGTCCCATCTTCGTTTACTACCACGAATTCTTCAAGGTAAGGAACGCTTTTACATTGGCGCACGCCTTCTGTCGTTAATAAAACATGTAATTGGATAGGAGTGTGTACTACGTTAGAGTTAGATTCGAACCATTCTTCTAAATTCATGAACGTATCTTTATTTTCTTCTGTTGATAATATAGAAAGAATACGATCAACGCGATACAGTAATATTTTTTTGCTGCTGAAGTCATAGGATGGTAAGTACCATAGCCCATCATGAGTATATACACCGATAGGATGAACATATTTTATTTTTATCCCTGATTTAGATTCGTATTGAAAGTGTAAATTTTTATTTTCAATAGCCGCGGTTAATACTTCGTTTAAAAGAGGTGTATCAATTGTTCTCTTCGGATTCCAAAAAGAGATATAAGATCGTATTTTATCAACTTTCGCTTTCGCATCATGTTGTAGGGAGCTATACAGTTTATGCGTAACGGAATTGATTTCTGTGTTAAAAGGCAAGTCTCTGTAGTAGCTTAAAGACTGAAAAGCAAAAAAGATGGATACTGCTTCTTCTTCGGTAAATAAAATAGGGGGAATGACTTTATTCGTTAATACTTTATATCCTCCGTTACGACCTTGTTCTGCATAAATAGGTAATCCCATATCACTTAAATCTAAAATGTATCTATGGACAGTACGAACGGAAATATTAAATTCATCAGCTATTTCCTGAGCTGTAAATGTTTTTTTCGCAGAAGCGAATATAAGAATATCTAATAAGCGTTTAGCTTTTGACAAATGTATCACCTTTTTCTTTTTAAACATGACATAAATTGTCGTGTTTTACTGTTAGTATATTGTTTATATCATAATGTTATCAAGATGAGGTGTAAGGAGGAAAAGAGATGTCACGTGAAGTTGTTTTATTTATAGCCGCTAGTTTGGATGGATATATTGCGAAAGAAAATGATGATTTAGAGTGGTTAATGGAAACCGAAGGAGAGGGAGATAACGGTTATACAGAAATGTATGAAACGATTGATACAATAATTATGGGGAAAAGAACGTACGATTATGTAGTAGAGCATACGGAAACATTCCCGTACTTGGATAAAGCGTGTTATGTTTTTTCTGGTTCAGAAAAAGGTTCAAACGGAAACGTGGAGTTTGTAAATGAAGATGTAGTGGAGTTTACAAAAAGGTTAAAAGCACAGGAAGGATCTAAAATATGGATGGTCGGTGGAGGGAGTTTACTGAAAGAGTTCTTTAAGAATAATCTAATTGATGAATATATCGTTACGATTACACCGCATATATTAGGTTCTGGAGTTCCTTTATTTCAAGACAAGAATCCAGAAATTAATTTAACTTTAACGGATACGAAACGTTTTGGGCAATTTGTAAATTTATATTATAAGGAAAAGAAATAGCATACTAATGAACGGACCAAATTACATCTGATTTGGTCTGTTCTTATTCTTAGTTATATTAAGGTTTATCTGTCCTTAACATATCAATTAGTATAAGGAACATATTGATTTGGATAATTCAAAAGGAAAATTGTAATTTTATGTTGAAATGAACATGGAAAGTATAAAGAGATGTACTTAGATTACTAAGGTGGTTGTCTTGAACAAAGGGAGTGAAGAATTGGATGAAAAGAAACTATTAAAATTAATTTTAGAAATTCAAGAGCTACAAGATTTTGGGGAAGATTTTGAACATAAACTCATTTTATTTGAAAATAGTGTTCCTTATCCAAATGCAAAAGAATTATTTTTTGCCGATTACGGTGCAGAATATATTGTAAAAAGAGCTATTAATCATAAAAATATAAAGTTAGGTGAGTTAAATAAAGAAGAGTTAGTTACCTTGGTTCAAAAACTTATGGATACGGAAGGAGAAGAATGGGAACAGGCAATTTGGTTGGACATGGTTGAATCGTCTGTTATTGACCCTAAAATAGGTGATTATATTTTCTGGGGCGATGACGAATTAACCGCCAGAGAAATTATAGATAAAGCATTGGCTTATAAACCATTAAAATTATAAAGTGTGTTGCTTTAAGTAGAATTAAAGATTTATTTTAGAATAGATTGTGTAAAATTAAGAGGTTTAGAAATTTGTTTAAGTTTTGTCTTTAATTTGATTTAAGCTAAAGGAGAATTTAGTTCAATAAGACAATAAAAGACGCCCAGAGTTTTTGAACTCTGGGCGTTTTCATATGCTAATTATGATGTGATTTTGTAAATCAAAACTGAACTTGTTAATTGATGATAGTTGTATTTCTATATAGATGGCAATGAAATGATAAAGCAAGACCCATGATCGACTTCGCTCGTTACAGTAATATTCCCGCCGTGTAGTTCTACAATTTCTTTCACGATAGATAGTCCTAAACCAGTTCCGCCTGTAGCTCTAGAGCGCGCTTTATCAACACGGTAAAAGCGGTCGAAAATGTGAGGGAGGTCTTCAGGGGGAATACCTTCTCCCTTGTCCTCAATTTTGATGGAAATATGTTTATGTTCTTCTGTAACAGAAATATTAATATGAGAATGTTCTTTTGAATGTCTATACGCGTTATTTAAAATGTTAGCCATAACTTGTTCAAAGCGTTGCTCATCTAGCTTTACTAAGAGTGAGAGAGGACATGTGAAAACAACTTTAATTTGTTTTTCTCCATACATCACATTTATTTTTTCAGTGATGCGAGTAAGGAAAGTGTGTAAATGCACTTCTTTTACTTGAATGAAAAAGTTATGCTTTTCCATTTGAGCGAGTGAAAATAAATCTTGAACTAAGTTTGTAATATAATCAGATTCGTCTTTTATAATGGATAAGTATTGTAAACGTTGCTCAGGAGGTGTATTTTCTTTTAATGCAATGTCAGCATAACCTCTTACGTACGTTAAAGGTGTTCGTAATTCATGAGCAACACTTGCTAGAAATTCACTTCTTTCTGTTTTCATATAATGTAAATCATTTGCTAGAGTTTGGATAGATTCTGCTAGTTCACCAATTTCGTCATTTCGAGTAGTCGTTAATGAAACTGATAAATCGCCCTTACTCATTTTTTCAGTCGCTTGTTTCATGTGTAACAATGGTTTTGTTAATAAACGTGATAATAGAAAAATGGTGATGGCTGTTAATAGAAAAGTAATGACTCCGGCGATAATGAATTGTCTTGTTAGCCCGTTAACCATTTCTTCGATTGATTCCGTTCCGAGAAACATATATACATAGCCTTCCGTTTTTCCTGCCACTACAATTGGACTAACTGTACATATATAATTAGATGTTTTCCAATGATTCTCTATAATCGCTCCATCATGATCTGTTCGTGTTTGCATTCCTTCAATATGGTTTTTTATAGTAGTATTTATTTCATTGGATTTAGCTAGTACTTCTTTATTTGCATTTGTAATAATAACAGTTGTTTCAGCTTCGGATTCCATTAAAGCAACATGGGAGATTGTTTGCTTATCAAAATACTTTTCAAGGACATCTCGGTGACTATTTCCACGCTTTAATAAAGCAGTCATTTCTTCATTTACTCTAGTGTTCACAAGGCTATAATAGAGCAAGACAAATAGAACACTTTCGATTAAAAGTGTAACAATTAGAAAATAAAATCCGAGTTGAATAGAAATTCGCTTCATCGCTTTGCTCCTTAATCTAGGGTATCAATCCATCGATACCCTACTCCGTAAACAGTTTTTAAATGGTGATCAATAGGGAAATTTACTTTTCGTAATTTATCACGTAAATTACGAATATGTGAATCGACTGTTCTATCTTCTGTATTTGTATTCAATCCCCAAATTCGTTCAATGAGCTGATCACGGCTTAATACGTAGTTCACATGACGTAAAAATAATCCGAGTAAAGAGAATTCGATTGGAGTGAGAAGAAGTTCTTCATTATAGACAGAAATGAAATGCTTGGCCTCATCCCATAAAATGCCTTGATATTGGATTTGCGCGTGTTGATTTGTTCGCCTTAAAACAGCTTCAATTCTTGCGAAAAGCTCCTCTTCATGGAAAGGTTTCGTCACGTAATCATCCGCTCCAAGTTTTAACCCTTGGATGACATCTACCGTTTGATCACGAGCAGTTACCATAATGATTGGAACGTTACTAAATGATCGAATTCTTTTGCACGTTTCCCACCCGTCCATCTTTGGCATCATAATATCGAGTAAAACAAATTTGAAGTTTCGATTTTCTATATGTGAAATAGCTTCTTCTCCGGACACTGCACATACGCAGTTGTATCCGATTGGAGTAAGATAAAGTGATAATAATTCAAGCATTCTCGGTTCATCATCTACAAGTAGTATATCGATCATAGAGTACCTCCGCATTTGTAGTTATTACTTAAATTGTAAGTCAAAATCATGAAGAAATGGTGCAGATTATAATGCATCTGCATAATTTCTTCAGAATTGCTTGTTATTGTAAAGTTGAAATTCCATTTTAGGTAATAATATTGGCTCGAAAACGATTAATACGGAGGCGATATAGTGAAAAAGATGACCCGAATTCTTGGGATAACAATAATTACGGTAGCTGGTCTTGCGGCGTGTGGACAAACGAACACAGATCATAAAAATCATGAATCTACAAAAGAGAAGAAAACAGAGCAAAAGGAAATGAAAATGAATCAGGAGGTAACTGCGCCGAAAGAAATGAATGCCGGGGCATCAGATGATTTATTAACGACAAGTTTAAAAAATGTAACGAGATTAAATACAAATGATCCTCTGCAAATGGCAGTATTAACTTCGCAAACAATATGGCCAGCAACGCATAAAGAGAATCAGCCAGGTGCTGTTATTTTAGTGCCAGTAAGCGAGTGGCAATTAGGTATTGCAAGTGCAGATCTTATTCATCATCCGAATAACGGACCAATTTTATTTATAGAAAAAGAAGTGGTACCCGAAATGACATTAAAAGAAATAAAAAGATTAAATCCGCCCGGAACGAAAGATGGAACGCAAATTATGGTGATGGGGGATGTAGGTGCATCTACCCTTGAGCAATTAAAAGAATATAAAGTAAAGCAAATAAAAGAAACGGACCCAGCTAAATTTGCTAAAGATGTCGATAAAGAATATGCCACTATAGCAGGAGATTATCCAAATAGCGTTATTATCGGTTCGTCTGAAGAAGAAGGACGTTTATATACAACACCAGCTGTAAATTGGATTTCTCATATGCCAGAACCACTTTTATATGTAGAAAAGGATAAGGTGCCAGAAGCGACAATAGAGGCATTAAAGGTAAGAAAAAATAAAGCGAATATATATGTGTTAGGACCAGAGAAAATCATTTCAAAAGAAGTAGAAAAAGAGTTAAATAAATACGGAAAAGTAACACGGATTAGTGGAGAGACCCCAACAGAAAATTCGATTGCGTTTGCGAAATTTAAAGATGAAAAAACGAAATTTGGCTGGGGGTTCACAAAACCTGGTCACGGTTTGTCGTTTGTTTCGAGTAAAACACCAGACTTAGCAATTGCGGGAGCACCGTTTTCACATATGGGTAAACATGCCCCTGTTGTTTTGCTTGAGGAAGGAAGAGCTTCACAACCAGTTTATGACTTCCTTGCTACTATTCAGCCGAAGTTTAAAGATGATCCAACACTTGGACCGTATAACCATGGTTTCCTATTAGGAAGTACTAGTGATATTTCATTTGAAACACAAGGTATATTGGATGAGAGGTTAGAAATTGTTCAGGAAAGTGGTCAAGGTCACGGTGGACATTAATGAAATGAGAAAAGACGCTGCTAAGGTAGCGTCTTTTCTTTAGGAAACTTTTACGTAGCACAAAATCTTCTACTCGTTATATAATAGCCTTCGTGCAGTCGGCCCTGATTTTCTTACGGAGAAAATCAAATGATAAAAGAGTAGAGGAGTGTTACTTTGTTTCAAACTATAAAAAATGAATGGTTCTCAAATGTGAGAGGGGACGTGCTATCGGGGATTGTTGTTGCTTTAGCATTAATTCGCTGAAGCGATAGCTTTTTCTGTTATTGCAGGTGTAGATCCGACGGTTGGATTGTACGCGGCCTTTTGTATTGCGGTTACAATTTCGTTTGTCGGCGGAAGACCAGGGATGATCTCGGCGGCAACGGGTGCGATGGCATTATTAATGGTCACTCTTGTGAAGGATCACGGTTTGCAATATTTATTTGCTGTGACAATAGTAACAGGTATTGTTCAAATTATTTTTGGAGTGTTCAAGCTGAGCTCATTTATGAAGTTTGTTCCTAAATCCGTTATGAGTGGTTTTTTAAATTCACTTGGAATTTTAGTTTTTACAGCGCAATTGCCGCATTTTAAAAATGCAACTTGGCAAATGTATGCACTTGTCGCATTAGGACTTGCAATTATATATTTATTTCCACGTATTACGACGGCTGTTCCGTCTACACTTATTTCAATTATTATTGTGACAAGCATTGCACTTATGAGCGGATTACAGTTAAAAACAGTAGGGGATATGGGAAGCTTACCGAAAGAATTACCGTTCTTTAGTATTCCTGATGTTCCATTTACACTTGAGACATTAGCAATTATTTTACCGTATTCAGTTATGCTAGCGGTTATAGGTTTACTAGAGTCATTATTAACGGCGTCGGTTTTAGACGATATGACACATACGGAAAGTAATAAGCATAAAGAGGCACGTGGACAAGGGATTGCGAACGTTGTTGCTGGTTTCTTCGGAGGAATGGCAGGATGTGCAATGATTGGACAATCTGTTATTAACATTAAATCAGGTGGTCGCGGGAGATTATCGACGTTTGTAGCCGGTGGTTTTTTAATCGTATTGCTATTTGTTTTAGGTGATTACGTTGTTCATATTCCGATGGCAGCTTTAGTTGCAGTTATGATTATGGTTTCGATTGGGACGTTTGATTGGAACTCTGTAGCGACGATTCATAAAGTACCAAAAGGAAACGCATTTATTATGATCGTAACAGTTGTGATTGTCCTAATTACACATAATTTAGGATTAGGTGTAATTATCGGAACGATAATTAGTGCAGTTTTATTTGCATTCAATATGGCAAAGATTCACGTGAAACATTTGTATATTGAAAATAAGAAAATATACGAAATTCACGGCCAACTATTCTTCGCATCTACGGCAGAGTATATAAATGCTTTTTCATACAATGAAGATGTGAAAGAAATTGAGATGAACTTTACTAACGCACACGTATGGGATGATTCAGCAGTAGCGGCAATTGATAAAGTTATCATGAAATATGAACAGAACGGTGTGAAAGTAAGGATCACAGGGTTAAATGAACGTAGCTCGAAGCTCGTTGCGAATTTAGCTACTTATAATAAGAGAATTGCTAGTTAGAAGCCTCCTTTTTAGGGGGCTTTATTATATAATACGGGTAGGATAACGAAAAGGGGATTCAGCATATGTACAAACAAATTTTATTAGCATGCGATGGTTCTGAACATGCACTTCGAGCAGCCGAGCATGCAACATATATTGCGAAATTTAACGAAGAAACACATGTTGAAGTTGTGTACGTAGTAGATAATAGAACGGCAAAGTCAGATATTATACAAGGACAAACGGATTTAGAAACAATATCAGCTAGTCGAAAAGATAAATTAAAAGAGATTGAGGGTTTATTAAAGAAAGAGAACATTTCCTACAAAATTACGATTCTACATGGCGATCCAGGAGATACGATTGTTCAATATGTAAATACAGGAGATATAGATCTTGTTATTGCTGGGAGTAGAGGGCTAAATACACTGCAAGAGATGGTGCTTGGTAGTGTAAGTCATAAAATAGCAAAGCGTGTGAAATGCCCGATTATGATTATAAAATAAATTGAGTGAGATAGTCTGTATTGTAAGCAAGACCTTGATATAATTCGAGGTCTTTTTTGATGTATAGAGGGGGAGATTATGGCCATACTAGATATAAGTTTAGAGGGAAATTGTTAACTTACAAATTTGTAAGTTAGTTGTCAGTAAAATCGATGTTATGAAATTTTTTCCATTGATAAAATAAGAATATCAAAGGGGATATAGGGAGGATGGAAGGTATGAAATCATTTCAAAATTTGTCTTATAGCCAAGGAGTAAGTTTAATTTGTTTAGGTGGATTTGCTGGATCTGTTATGTTAGCTGTTTTAATAAAGATGTTTCAGCAAATGTTTTAATCGTATGAATAGAAAATAGAAGGGAATTGATTAATATAAATAGCAAGAGAAGAACGATAAATAAAAAATAGCTCTTAGCATGTAAGTAAATGCTGAGAGCTATTTTTATGTTTATTTTTCTACACATTATATTTTGTTTAAACTGCTTTTGATTTTGCAGATCCTGTATTTAAAGTAAGAGCAAGGAAGAACATTGCAAGCACACAAGAAGCAAGGAGCAAAATGAATCCGCCGTCCCATCCGAATCCATCTACAATAAAGCCCATGGCTGCGCTAGCAAAAGTAGCTCCACCTAGGTAACCGAAGAACCCAGTTAAACCAGCGGCAGTTCCAGCAGCTTTTTTTGGTGCTAAGTCTAGCGCGTGAAGACCAATTAACATAACAGGTCCGTAAATTAAAAATCCAATGGAAACAAGTGCGATACTATCAATGATTGGATGCCCAGCAGGATTTAGCCAGTAAACAAGAACGGCAATGAATACACCGACCATAAATAAAATACCAGCAGGTGCGCGGCGCCCTTTAAATAGTTTATCACTCATCCATCCGCAAAGAAGTGTACCTGGAATACCAGCCCATTCGTATAGAGCATAAGCTGTACGTGAGCTACTATGAGTAAAGCTTTTTTCTTCTACTAAATAAGTAGGAGCCCAGTCTACAACGCCGTAACGAACGAAATAAACAAAAACGTTAGCGATAGCGATGTACCATAAAAACTTATTGTTTAATATGTATGTAAATAAAATTTCCTTTACCGAAAGCTCGCGTTCACGGTCCGCTACTTTTTCATCTGATGGATATTCCCCAGTGTGTTCTTCAATAGAAGGTAATCCGCAAGATTGAGGTGTATCTCTCATCGTAATTAATACATAAATACCCACTAAAATTGAAAGAATACCTGGGAAGTAAAATATACTTTTCCAGTCATTTGCAAAGAAATATAAGCCTAATGTAACGAGAGAAGGCATAAGCGCGCCGCCGACATTATGAGCGACGTTCCAAATAGACATTTTTGTACCACGTTCACTAACGGAGAACCAGTGAACCATCGTACGGCCACAAGGAGGCCATCCCATACCTTGTACCCATCCATTTAAAAACTGAAGTACAAACATAAGTATAATGCTCGTTGTAATGAAAGAAAATGAGCCGAAAATAATATTAATGATACCGGATAAAAATAGCCCAGCTGCTAAAAAGTAGCGAGGATTACAACGATCGGATACGATACCCATAAGAAATTTACTTAATCCGTAAGCGATAGATACTGCTGAAAGGATAACCCCAAGTTCCCCTTTACTAAAGCCTTGTTCGATTAAGTATGGCATTGCAAGTGAAAAGTTTTTTCGAACAAAGTAGTAACCCGCATAACCGATGAAGATACCTAAGAATACTTGTAAACGCAATTTACGGTATTCGCTATCAGTGCGATCAGTAGGTAAGCGTTCTGCGTGGGGCGCAGGTTTAAATAATTGTGTGAAAAACATAAAATGAAAATCCTCCCCTAATTAATTCGAAGCGTTTTAAGACAGAGAGAACACAAAAAGGCTATGAAATATAAAAAAGTTCCCTTTTTTATGATTCATAGCCGTATACTCCGATTCTCCGTGACTGTCAATATTAACTTCGACGAAAATTATACAACTTTGTGACAGAAATGTAAACGTTTTTATAAAGAAAGTTGTTGACGTATTTTGTTTGTGGGATTAATATTTAAATACGTTAAATATTTTATTGCTTAAATAAGAGGTGGATAACATGCCAAATGATATGACTCATATTGATAAGATTCAAGCTCTTACATTCGCTATAGGAAAGAAAATGCAAACAGAGCTATTAGAACAAATGCAAGCATCAGGACTTACACCACCGCAGTTTTATATTTTAAAGATTTTAGATCATTACGGAGCTTCAAGAGCGACACAATTGGCGGAGAAAATGTACGTGAAACCGAGCGCGATTACAGTAATGATTGATCGTTTAATTGATCATGGATTAGTAGAGCGCTATCACGACGATAATGATCGCCGCGTTGTTATCATTGAGCTAACGAAAAAGGGGAAAGCTACAGTAGAAGAAGCGATGGCGGCTCGTAATGAGCATATTGCAAAATACTTCTCACACTTAGAATTACAAGAGAGGGAAGATTTGTTACGCCTCTTTGAAAAGCTAGAAACAATTATTTGCGGGACACAAGAGAAAAAAGAGAAAAACTAAGAGGAATTGAGGAGATTACATGGAGCAACAAGAAAATCAGAATAGAAAGTTGTTGTTAATCGGTTTAGTAATCGCGATGCTATTTGCTGCATTGGACGGAACAATCGTTGGTACAGCAATGCCCCGTATCGTCGGTGAACTAGGCGGATTAAGTTTAATGACATGGTTAACAACAGCTTACATGTTAACATCAACAACGGTTGTACCGATTGCAGGTAAATTAGCGGATTTACTTGGGCGTCGTAACGTATATATAGCAGGATTAATTATCTTTATGGCTGGTTCAGCTTTATGTGGTATGGCAAACGGTATGACAGAATTAATTATTTTCCGTGGTATTCAAGGTCTTGGTGGCGGTATTATGATGCCAATGGCTATGATTATTATCGGAGATATGTTCACGGGAAAAGAACGTGCTAAATGGCAAGGTATTTTTGGAGCTCTATATGGTCTTGCCTCTGTAATTGGACCACAAGTTGGTGGTTGGATTGTAGACGCAGTGGACTGGAGATGGGTATTCTATATTAACTTACCAGTTGGTATTTTAGCGACAATCTTTATTGCAATGGGATTAAAAGCACATAAACAAACAGGACCAATTAAAATTGATATCGCCGGAATCTTCACGATGATTCTCGGTGTTGTAAGTTTATTACTTGCGTTAACGTTTGGTGGAAAAGATTATGCATGGGGTTCTTGGCAAATTATCGGGTTATTTGCACTAGCTGCCATTGGTATTGTTAGCTTTGTTATTGTTGAAACGAAGGCTGAAGAACCAATTTTACCGATGCACTTCTTTAAAAACCGCACATTTACACTACTGAATGCGATCGGTTTCTTTATGAGTATCGGAATGTTTGGAGCAATTATGTTCGTACCGTTCTTTATGCAAGGAATTGTAGGCGTAAGTGCTGCTGAATCAGGAACGATTATGACACCGATGATGATCACAATGATCGTTATGAGTATTATCGGTGGTCAACTTGTATTAAAAGTTGGTGTGAAACCACAAATTATTACAGGGATGCTTATTATGGCTAGTGGTTTCTGGTTATTAACAACGATGGATATGCACACAACTAAGCTTACCGCTACTTCTTATATGATGATTATCGGTTTAGGAATGGGTCTTGTTATGCCGATATTAACATTAGCATTACAAGAAAGCTTCCCGAAAAAAGATCTTGGTGTTGTAACATCATCAAGTCAATTCTTCCGTCAAATCGGTGGAACGTTTGGGATTACAATTTTAGGATCAATTATGAATAACACTTCAGGTACAACGTTAACAAATAAATTAGTACCTGTATTAGATACATTCCCAAAAGAAGCGGGACAAATGGTAACAAAATTGAAAGATATGATTCATACAGATCCACAGAGTTTATATTCTATGCTCTTTAGTCCAGAGGCATTAAAACAAATGCCAGAAGCATTTTCTAACAGTATCGTACCGGTTTTGAAAAGTTCTTTGGTGGATTCGCTTCATACTGTATTTTTAACAGGATTAGTATTTATCGTAGTAGGTGCAATCTTTACGATTTTCTTACAGAAGATTAAACTATCTGATCGTAAAAAAGCTGCAGAAGAGCCTGCTGTAGAAGAGAAAGAACAAACTGTATCATATTCATAATGAAAAAGCATCGCCTTATGGCGGTGCTTTTTTTGAGTATAACCTTAAAAGCTTTTTAGTGAGAAATGATTGACGTATTTTCATAAATGCGTTATATTATTTTGTGTAAACGGTTACATGAAATGAGGAGAAAAGAGAATGAGTACGATTAAAGACGTTGCAAAATTAGCAGGGGTATCTGTTGCGACCGTTTCCAGAGTGTTAAATAAAAATGGATATGTTCATGAGGATACATTAAAAAAAGTAGAGCGAGCAATTGAAATGCTAGATTATAAACCTAGTACAGTAGCACGATCTTTATACAATAAAAAATCTCGTTTAATTGGCTTAGTTGTTCCAAATATCGTGAATCCATTCTTTCCAGAAATTGCACGTGCCGTAGAAGATGTAGCACATAAGCAAGGTTACACAGTTGTCCTTTGTAACTCTGATGAAAATTTAGAAAAAGAGAAACAATACATTGATGTGCTTAGACAAAATAATGTGGATGGGTTTATTGTGGCAACGAATCCACAAAATAGTGTTAATTACATGAATTTGTCTATTCCAGTTGTTGCGATTGACCGAATGTTTAATGAGCGCATTCCTACTGTATATGCAGATAACTATGCAGGGAGTCAGGCGGCGACAAAGTTATTAATAGACAAAGGGTGTAAACATATTGCACATATTCGCGGACCGCGTGATGTGAGCACAGCTAATGAACGTTTTGAAGGTTTTGTAGATGTTATTACGCAAAATAATCTTTCTTATATGATTGCAGAGAGTACATTCGATCCAGCTAATAGTGAACAGGTCGCGGTAGGATTATTGGAAGAATATCCGCATATTGATGGGATTGTTGCTGGGAATGATTTAATTGCAATCGGCGTTGTAAAGGCTGCACTTCAAAAGGGAATTTCTATTCCAGACGATTTACAAATTATCGGATTCGATGGAATTTCTTTAACAGAAATGATGTATCCATCTATTACAACTGTTGCACAGCCAATTTATGAAATGGGGAAAATTGCAACAGAGTTGTTGTTAGAGCAGATGGAAGGAAATCCATTAGAAGAGAAACACTATCGTTTACCGATTGAAATTATAGAACGAAATACAACGAAGTAAGGAGATGAGACAGATGCCAAATATTGCAGTAGTAGGTAGTATTTCAATGGACTTAGTGGCTGTTTCAAAAATACGGCCGAAAGCAGGCGAAACGGTAATTGGTGAAGCATTTCATACGATCCCAGGAGGGAAAGGGGCCAACCAAGCAGTAGCTGCAGCTAGATTAGGAGCAAATGTAGCGATGGTTGGTGCAGTAGGAAATGATGATTACGGAACGGTAGTTAGAAAAAATTTAGAGAACGAACGCGTTTTTATCGACTATGTGGTACCGGTTACAGATAGAACGACAGGAATCGCTCATATCGTTTTAGCAGAAGAGGATAACAGTATTGTTGTCGTACAAGGAGCAAATGCTCTTGTAAATGAGTCGATTGTAGATCGTTCAAAAGACCTTCTTGTAAAAGCTGATATGGTTGTTCTTCAACTAGAGATTCCGCTTGAAACAGTAAAATACGTTCTGTCTATTTGTGAGGAGCATAAAATTCCAGTTATGTTGAATCCAGCTCCAGCACAATTTTTATCAGAAGATATTTTAGAAAAAGCGAATTATATTACGCCGAATGAGCATGAATGTCGCATTGTATTAGATGATTTTACATCACCAATTGAAGATTTACTGGCTAAATATCCAAACAAACTACTGATGACAGAAGGTTCTAATGGTGTTCGTTTTCATAACGGAACGGAAGTTATTCAAGTTCCAAGTATTGCCGTAGATGTAGTAGATACGACTGGAGCTGGTGATACATTTAACGGCGCGTTAGCAGTTGCGCTTTCTGAAGGAGAAATACTTCAAAAGGCTATTCGTTTCGCAAATATTGCTGGTGGTCTTTCTGTAACAAGACTTGGGGCACAGGGCGGTATGCCAACGAGAGATAGAGTACGTGAAGTGCAGGTGATTGTTGGATGAAAAAGCACGGTGTATTAAATAGTGAAATTGCGGCAGTCCTTGCTTCACTTGGACATACAGATACGATTGTAATTGCTGATTGCGGGTTACCTATTCCTGATGGAGTAAAACGAATTGATTTAGCAGTTGAAATCGGAAAACCTAGTTTTTTAGACGTATTACAAGTTGTTGCTGATGATATGGCAATTGAAAAAGTGATGTTAGCAGAAGAAGTTATTACAAATAATGCAGAGGTAAATAAAGAAGTTGAGATGCGTTTAATAGAGCCAGCATTTGAATATGTGTCTCATAAGGAATTTAAAGAGTATACAAAGAGAGCGAAGGCGATTATTCGTACAGGAGAAGCAACGCCTTATGCGAATGTTATTTTACATGCAGGCGTGATTTTTTAATAAAGGGATGTGATGAGAATGCATATTGAAATGAAGAACATTTCAAAAGCGTTCAGTGGTAATCCTGTTCTAAAAAACGCACAGTTTATGATTGAAACAGGAGAAGTCCATGCATTGATGGGGGAAAACGGAGCGGGGAAATCGACGCTCATGAAGATTCTAACAGGTGTATATAAAAAAGACAGTGGAGCAGTCACAATTGATGGACAAGAACGAACTTTTAAAAATGCGAAAGAAGCGGAAGAGTACGGTATTGCATTTATCCATCAAGAGTTGAACATATTACCGAATTTAACGGTAGCTGAAAATATGTTTCTTGGAAAAGAGTTAATGTATGGAAAAACGGGCATTTTACGTACGCGTCAAATGAATGCGATTGCTCAGCAGCAATTGGCAGATCTTGGTCTACATGTGAGAGGCGCTATGCTAGCAGGTGAATTATCAGTTGGACAACAGCAAATTATTGAAATTGCTAAAGCATTAATGACAAATGCGAGCGTTATTATTATGGATGAACCTACAGCAGCGTTAACAGATCGCGAAATTGAAACACTGTTTATTGTTATTAATAAATTGCGTAAAGAGGGCGTTTCGTTCGTTTATATTTCACACCGGATGGAAGAAATTTTTTCAATATGTGATGCTATTACGATTTTACGTGATGGAGAATATGTAGGGAAAAGATTAATTCCGGAGACATCATTTGATGAAGTAGTTAGCATGATGGTGGGTCGTAGTATTGGTGAACGTTATCCAGAACGAAATAGTCAAATTGGCGAAGTGATTTTTGAAATGCGTAACGGAACGAAAAAGGGGAAATTTGAAAATGTTTCGTTTCAAGTTAGAAAAGGTGAAATCCTTGGTGTTGCGGGCTTGATGGGAGCTGGTCGCACGGATATTATGAAAGCGATATTTGGATATGAACCGCTTGATTCAGGACAAATTTTTATGAATGGACAAGAAGTGAAAATTGATAGTCCAATTGATGCGATTAGACAACGAATTGCCTTTATTACAGAGGATAGAAAATCTGAAGGGCTTGTGTTAGATTTTTCGATTCGTGAAAATTTAGCTTTACCAAATTTAGAAAGTCTTTCAAAGGGAAGCGTTGTTAATAAAGGTTTAGAACAGCAATTTACAGAGGATATGATGAAGCTTCTTAACGTGAAAGCAGCAAACGGAGAGCAAGCTGTAAAATCTCTTTCTGGTGGAAATCAGCAAAAGATTGTAATTGCAAAATGGTTAGGTATTCATCCGCAGTTACTCATTTTAGATGAACCAACGAGAGGTGTAGATGTTGGGGCTAAAAAAGAAATTTACTCTATTATGAATAAGCTTACCGAGCAAGGAGATTCCGTTATTATGGTATCGTCTGAGCTTCCAGAAGTTTTAGGAATGAGTGATCGTGTTCTCGTCATTCATGAGGGGAAAATCGGTGGTATTTTAGAGAAGGATCAGGCATCGCAAGAGTCTATTATGGCACTAGCTACAGGGGGAGAGTAAGATATGGCTAAGAAGGGGAATGTATTACAACAACTTGGTTCTTTAATTGGATTAGTATTAATTATCGTAGTAATTACAGCTTTAAATCCAGCATTTATTGAAATTCCAAATTTATTTAATATACTGCGCCAAGTATCGATTAATGCACTCATTGCATTTGGAATGACCTTCGTTATTTTAACAGGGGGTATTGACTTATCGGTAGGTTCTATTTTAGCATTATCAAGTGCACTTGTTGCCGGAATGATGGCAAGTGGCATGGATCCGTTCCTTGCAATGGTAGTTGGATTATTAGCAGGTCTTGCAATGGGAATTATAAACGGTATCATTATTGCGAAGGGAAAAGTAGCTCCGTTTATTGCAACTTTAGCAACAATGACTATTTTTCGCGGGTTGACGCTTGTTTATATGGACGGACGTCCGATCACTGGTCTTGGTGATCATTTAATGTTCCAAATGTTTGGCCGTGGTTATTTCCTTGGTATTCCTGTGCCAGCCGTTACAATGATGATCGCTTTTGCAGTACTGTACTTTATTTTAAAGAAAACAACGTTTGGTCGCCGTACGTTTGCGATTGGTGGAAATGAAGAAGCGGCAGCTTTATCTGGTATTAATGTTACGAGAATTAAAGTAATGATTTACGGTCTTTCCGGAATTTTGGCAGCGCTTGCAGGTATTGTCTTAACATCAAGATTAGATTCTGCACAGCCGACTGCTGGTACTTCTTACGAATTAGATGCAATTGCTGCAGTTGTGTTAGGAGGAACGAGTCTTTCAGGTGGAAGAGGATGGATTGTTGGTACATTCATCGGTGTGCTTATTATTGGTGTACTAAATAACGGTTTAAATTTATTAGGTGTATCTTCTTTCTTCCAACAAGTTGTAAAAGGACTTGTAATCTTACTAGCTGTACTAATTGATCGTCGAAAAGAAGCGTAATGGAGGGGCAATTCATGAAAAGATGGTTACTGATACTCGTTGCATGCATCATGGTAGTTACTGCTGGTTGTTCAATGGAACCACCAGATTGGGCAAAGGATTCTGGCGATAAAGGTCGAAATAAAACTATTAAAGTTGGATTTTCTGTTTCCACTTTAAATAATCCATTTTTCGTCACGTTGAAAAAAGGTGCAGAAAAGAAAGCAAAAGATAGTGGCATTGAACTAATTGCTGTTGATGCACAAAATGATGCAGCGAAGCAAACAAACGATGTTGAAGATTTAATTCAAAAAGGTGTCGATGTAGTTGTTATTAATCCAACTGACTCAGATGCCGTTGCTTCAGCGGTAAGTGCAGCTAATGCAGCCAATGTTCCTGTTATTACAGTAGACCGAGTTGCGAATTCAGGTAAAGTTGTTTCTCACATTGCTTCTAACAATGTCGAAGGTGGTCAAATGGCTAGTGATTACATTCGGGAATTAGTTGGTGAAGGAACAAATGTTGCTGAGTTAGAAGGAATCCCAGGATCGTCTGCTGCTCGTGAGCGTGGGAAAGGATTCCATAACGTAGCTGATAAGTCTTTAAAAGTAGTAGCAAAACAAGCAGCTGATTTCGATCGTGCAAAAGGGTTATCCGTTATGGAAAATATTTTGCAAGCAAATAGCGATATAAAAGCAGTGTTTGCTCATAACGATGAAATGGCATTAGGCGCACTTGAGGCGTTGAAATCTGCTGGCAAAACGGACGTAGTCGTTGTTGGATTTGATGCAACGGACGATGCTGTAAAAGCGGTTAAAGATGGGCGCATGGCAGCAACAGTCGCTCAAAAACCGGAATTAATCGGAGAGAAGGCGATGGAAACAGCGAAAGAAATAACACAAGGTAAAAAAGTGGACAAATTTGTTCCGATTGAATTAGAGCTTATTAAGAAAAAATAAATAAATATAAAATGAAAATTAGGAAGGAAGAATAACAAATGAAATTTTTTATTGATACAGCAAACATTAACGAAATTAAAGAGGCAAATGCATTAGGTGTAGTAGCTGGAGTAACGACAAATCCATCGCTTGTAGCAAAAGAAGGCGTAGATTTCCATGAGCGTATTCGTGAAATTTGCAGCTTTATTGAAGGACCTGTAAGCGCAGAAGTAATTAGCTTAGAAGCTGATAAAATGATTGAAGAAGGAAAAGAGTTAGCAAAAATCGCTCCAAACGTTGTTGTAAAAGTTCCAATGACAACAGAAGGCTTAAAAGCAGTAAAAGCATTCTCAGATTTAGGAATTCGTACAAACGTTACATTAGTATTCTCAGCAGTGCAAGCATTACTTGCAGCTCGCGCTGGTGCGACATACGTTTCACCGTTCTTAGGTCGCTTAGATGATATCGGTCATAACGGTATGGACTTAATTCGCCAAATCGCAGAAATCTTTGCAATTCACGGCATTGAAACAGAAATCATTGCAGCATCTGTACGTCACAGTGTTCACGTAACAGAAGCAGCATTAAACGGTTCACATATTGCAACAATCCCAGCAAACGTAATCGCTTCATTAGTGAAGCACCCATTAACAGATCAAGGAATTGAGAAATTCTTAGCTGATTGGGAAAAAACACAAGAGAAATAATACGAAATAGAGAACCCGAGTTTAATTAACTTGGGTTCTTTTTTTTGTTTGAAAGAATTTTCATGCAATTGTGCATATTGTCTTTTAAATTTTTAATATAAGCTATTTAATATATAACAAATCACTCTTTATTTTTCACATTTCGACATAAAAAGATAGAGGGTCTGACCAGAAAACTGGAGGGCATGATTCTATAACAGAAAGCTTATTGCTTATAGAATCATGTCTTTTATTATACAAGGGAGGATAGATTACGTGTTTTTATCTGAAGTTTAAGATTGATACAAGGGGATGATTAAAATGAGAAAAAAAGCGCCATTTAAAGTGTTGTCATCATTAACGATCGCGACATTCATCGGATGCTCAGCTGTAATGAGTGCTCCGTTAGCATACGCAGAAACGCCAGCAAAAGAAAGTGTGTCTACAACGCCAATTGATCATAACTTAATTCAAGAAGATCGTTTAGCGGAAGCGCTGAAAGAAAGAGGAACAATTAATCCAGCATCATCAAAAGAAGAGACAAAAAGGGCTGTAGAGCAATATATTGAAAAGAAACAAGGGGATCAGGCAAATAAAGAAATTCTTCCAGATGATGCTGCTCAAGAAGCATCTGATTTCGTGAAAAAGGTAAAAGAGAAAAAGATGGAAGAAAAGGAAAAAGTAAAGAAAGCTGAAAAAAATGTTAGTCCTGATCAAAAGCCGGAACCAAATAAAAAGCAATTGAATGGGCAAGTTCCAACTTCTAAGGCGAAACAAGCTCCATATAGTGGACCTGCCCGCAATGATAAAGTGTTAGTGTTACTCGTTGAATTTAGTGATTATAAACATAATAATATTGAACAAACACCAGGTTATATGTATTCGAAAGACTTTAGTAGAGAACATTATCAAAAGATGTTATTCGGTAAGGAACCTTACACATTATTTGATGGTTCGAAAGTAAAAACATTTAAACAATATTATGAAGAGCAGTCTGGCGGTAGTTATACGACAGACGGATATGTAACGGAGTGGCTAACTGTCCCAGGCAAAGCATCTGATTACGGAGCTGATGGTAGCAGTGGTCATGATAATAAAGGACCAAAAGGTGCACGTGATTTAGTGAAGGAAGCTTTACAAGCAGCTGCTGAGAAAGGGTTAGATTTATCTCAATTTGATCAATTCGATAGATATGATACAAATGGTGATGGGAATCAAAATGAATCTGACGGTGTAATTGATCATTTAATGGTAATCCATGCTGGTGTTGGTCAAGAAGCTGGTGGCGGTAAATTAGGTGATGATGCGATTTGGTCACATCGTTCAAAATTAGCAAGAGATCCAGTAGCGATTGAAGGTACAAAATCAAAGGTAGATTATTGGGATGGAAAAGTAGCAGCGCATGATTACACAATTGAACCAGAAGACGGTGCAGTAGGTGTGTTTGCACATGAATTTGGACATGACCTTGGTTTACCGGATGAATATGATACGAAGTATACTGGAACTGGATCACCAGTCGAAGCTTGGTCATTGATGAGTGGAGGTAGCTGGACAGGGAAAATCGCAGGAACAGAGCCAACTAGTTTTTCTCCACAAAATAAAGATTTTTTACAAAAGAATATGGGCGGCAACTGGGCGAAAATTTTAGAAGTAGATTACGATAAAATTAAGCGTGGTGTAGGAGTTCCTACATATATTGATCAAAGTGTTACAAAATCAAATCGTCCAGGTATAGTACGTGTCAATTTACCAGATAAGAGTATCGAAACAATTAAGCCTGGGTTTGGAAAACAGGCATACTATAGTACAAGAGGCGATGATATTCATACGAAATTAGAAACACCGTTCTTTGATTTAACGAAGGGAACAAATGCAAAGTTTGATTATAAGGCGAATTATGAATTAGAAGCTGAGTGTGATTTCATCGAAGTACATGTTGTAACTGAAGATGGAACAAAAACATTGATTGATAGATTAGGAGAAAAGATAGTACAAGATGATAAAGATACAACAGATGGGAAATGGATTGATAAATCATACGATTTAAGTCAGTTCAAAGGGAAGAAAGTTAAACTACAATTCGACTATATTACAGATCCAGCTTTAACATATAAAGGTTTTGCAATGGATAATGTAAATGTAACAGTTGATGGACAAGTAGTATTTTCAGATGATGCAGAAGGACAATCTAAAATGAAGTTAAATGGATTCGTTGTTTCTGATGGGACAGAAAAGAAACCCCATTATTATTATCTAGAGTGGAGAAACTATGCTGGGTCAGATAATGGATTAAAAGCGGGAAGAGGTCCGGTGTATAATACAGGTCTTGTCGTTTGGTATGCAGATGATAGCTTCAAAGACAACTGGGTTGGGGTGCATCCAGGTGAAGGATTCCTTGGTGTTGTTGACTCTCATCCAGAAGCGTTAGTTGGCAATCTAAACGGGAAACCAGCGTACGGTAATACTGGAATGCAAATTGCAGATGCTGCATTTTCATTTGATCAAACGCCAGCATGGAGTGCAAATTCATTAACACGTGGACAATTTAATTATACCGGATTACAAGGTGTTACAACATTTGATGATTCAAAAGTATACAGCAACAAACAAATTGCTGACGCAGGACGAAAAGTTCCAAACCTTGGGCTTAAATTCCAAGTTGTTGGACAAGCAGATGATAAGTCTGCAGGTGCTGTTTGGATTAGACGTTAATAAAATAAAAGCACATTCTTCATATGAAGAGTGTGCTTTTATATTTGTACAGTAAGTTATTATTTTAGCTTGTGTAATACAACTGTTTATCTATATGTAGTGTATCAAATTATGTGGGGAAAGGAAATATTTCCGAGGAAATTGTCGAAGTATCGTTGGTATTTATAAACTTTCTTTTTAAAAGAAGAGATGTAGCATTGCTTTTACAGTGCAATTTATTTACATTGTTATTTGGCTATACACAAAAGTAATATATTAGGCGAAAAAAGAGCTCTATTGGAAGAGCTCCTTTTTAATGACAGAAAGGAGGGAGTTATAAATGAAAGAAACAATTGCATGTCCACAATGTGAAGAGATTATTACTGCACAACATATTATCGATATCCCACATCCTTTTTCATTAAGGTGTCCGCATTGTAAGGTAAAGCTGAAAGAAATGAGGATAACACCATGTTTAATATTAGTGGCAATTTGTATTATCCCACTGTTTATTATTATTGGAGAGAGTATTAAAGAATTGCTAGGAAAACATTTTTCTATTGTAGATCATGTACCAACCGTACTTATTTTCTTCTTATTTTGTTATCCGTTGTATTATTTCTATGAAAAATATAATGCCATATTATTCATTAAATATGGTTTGTTGAAAGTTAAAAGTTGAATTGAATAGGAGATTATCATTATGTTGTGGAAAATTTATTTAGTAATTGTAGCGATATTAGCTATTACTTCGTTAGTAAGAGGGATGTTTCAAACACCGATTCAAAAGTTTGATTTTGTAGTGTCTATTATTACATGGATAGGACTATTTGGATTTGTTTTTGATGTACAAATATTGACGCCGATCGTTTGGCAATGCATCTTTGTGTTTAGCATCATTTGGACTTTAACTGCAGTTTTTGTTTTACGATTATATGAAGAGAAAGATGAGCCATTACCTTTTATATTTAAATTAATTGGCATTATCCCAACTTTTCCGTTATATTACGGATTATATCAATATGCATTTTAAAAAAAAGACAATGATGGGCTACCCCATCATTGTCTTTTTCACTTTGCTTCTTACATAAATCATGCCAGCAAATGTTAATAAGAATGCAGTTCCGATAACAAAGCTAGCGCTAGGAGATGCTCCGATTGCTCCGACTGTAAAGGAGCCAGCAACAACTCCTAACGAGAAGAATGCATAAAACAATCCGAATGCTTTCCCTCGGTTACCATCTGTTGTATTTTCAACAAGTAAAGCATTAATTGCTGGGAAGAGGATAGCGAATCCAATTCCATAAATCATCATAACGATAAAGAGCATGCCTTTTGTTGCAAATAATCCGAGTAAAGATAACGCTAGTGCCATTACTGCAATCCCGATTAGCATTAGTTTTGAACGATTAAATCGATCGTAAATGCGATTTGTTGGCAGTAAGAAGAAGAGGATAGCGGTAATTCCGAATACACTTAACATCATGCCTGTTGTAGATGCTTTAAGTGCTAACGCCTCAACTTTTACTGGTAACATATAAGTGACAATCCCTTGTGAAAACATGAGTGTGAAAGCACCAATATATGCTTGTAATAAAGGTTCAGATCTCAATAGTTCAATCATATCTTCTTTGTTCATCATTTGTGTTCTTGATGTATCTTTCCTTGATACGTTATTTGGTAAGAAGAATAGAGATACGATTGTACCAAGGACCATTAAAATAGAAATGGTAATGAACACCCACTCTATACCAGCTGTTGCTTTCATAATGCCGCTGAAAGCAGGTCCTACGATTGCCGCTGTTCCAACAGCAGCACCAGATAGAGCCATTGCCTTACCTTGCCTTGCTGAATTTGTTTGTTTTGATAAAAACGTAAAGGCAGCAGGAATTAAAAATCCGTCACTAAAACCGTGCATAAAGCGCACAACTAATAGTTGTTCACCACTTTGAACAACGGTGTATAACAAGACTATGAAACTCGTAATTCCCATGCTTATATAAAGGATTTTTTTTGCACCAAATTTATCAACAGCGGCTCCAGCAATAATATTACCGATCATATTAGCGAATGAGTACATACCGACAACTAGCCCGATAACAAGAGGGGTTCCTCCAAGGCTTTGAGCGAAAGTACTCATAATAGGTAATTGTGAAAATGTATCTAAAAACGCTACGATAACAATAAAGTAAATAAAATATTTCAAGCGATATTCACCTCTCCTATGCTATTATGGCATAATGCTAATTTCAACCGCAATGAAATTGAATTAACAGATGTGGAAAAAAGTACAAAGTGACAAAATATTGAACGTTATTTGTTAAAAATTAGTGAAAACGAGATTGTTTTTTGAAATATATGGATAAAAGTATTATAATAGATTTGTAAACTTCACCAGGTTAAGTATATACATAGAGAGGGATGTATAAAATGAAAGCATTACTTTGGCATAATCAACATGATGTACGAGTAGAAGAAGTACCAGAACCAACTGTAAGACCAGGAGCAGTGAAAATTAAAGTTAAATGGTGTGGTATCTGCGGGACAGACCTGCATGAATATTTAGCAGGTCCTATTTTTATTCCAACAGAAGAACATCCATTAACACACGTAAAAGCACCGGTTATTTTAGGTCATGAGTTTAGTGGTGAGGTAGTAGAAATTGGTGAAGGAGTTACATCTCATAAAGTGGGAGACCGCGTTGTTGTAGAACCAATTTATTCTTGTGGTAAATGTGAAGCTTGTAAACATGGACATTACAATGTTTGTGAACAACTTGTTTTCCACGGTCTTGGTGGAGACGGCGGTGGTTTCTCTGAATATACAGTAGTACCAGAAGATATGGTTCATCATATTCCAGATGAAATGACGTATGAACAAGGTGCGCTTGTAGAACCAGCAGCAGTAGCAGTTCATGCAGTACGTCAAAGTAAATTAAAAGAAGGGGAAGCTGTAGCAGTATTTGGTTGTGGTCCAATTGGACTTCTTGTTATCCAAGCAGCTAAAGCAGCAGGAGCAACTCCTGTTATCGCAGTGGAACTTTCTAAAGAACGTCAAGAGCTAGCTAAATTAGCAGGTGCTGATTACGTATTAAATCCAGCAACTCAAGATGTACTAGCAGAAATTCGTAACTTAACAAATGGTTTAGGTGTAAATGTTAGCTTTGAAGTAACAGGTGTTGAAGTTGTACTTCGTCAAGCAATTGAAAGTACAAGCTTTGAAGGCCAAACTGTAATTGTTAGTGTGTGGGAAAAAGATGCGACAATTACTCCGAACAACCTTGTATTAAAAGAAAAAGAAGTTATCGGTATTCTTGGATATCGTCATATATTCCCAGCTGTTATTAAATTAATTAGCTCTGGCCAAATTCAAGCAGAGAAATTAATTACGAAAAAAATTACAGTGGACCAAGTTGTTGAAGAAGGCTTTGAAGCACTTGTAAAAGATAAAAAACAAGTGAAAATTCTTGTTTCACCTAAATAATATACAATAGAAGAAAGTAGCCCTTTTCTAGAAATAGAAAAGGGCTACTTTTTTTCTATACTGAAAGGTGATAGACTTTCCTTTAACTAAAGGTATTTTTGTTTGGAAGGGGAAGTCCAATGCTTTCATTTATGTTGACATTGAAACGGATGTTAAGAGCCTGTTTACGAGCATGGAAAGATAAAGAGTTTCAAGTGTTATTCGTATTAACAATGTTGACATTAACATCGGGGACGATTTTTTATAGTACAGTTGAAGGATTACGTCCTCTTGACGCTTTATATTTTAGCGTGGTCACGTTGACGACTGTCGGTGATGGGAATTTTAGTCCGCAAACTGATTTTGGAAAGGTATTTACGATCTTATACATATTTATTGGGATTGGATTAGTGTTTGGATTTATTCATAAATTGGCAATTAATGTGCAACTGCCAAGTATATTATCGAAAAGAAAAAAAGAGTAGAGCGGTTAATCGCTTTACTCTTTTTTTACATTAGTTTAGAAAATTATTTGCAGTAGCTTAACAATACTTTATTACACTGTAAGTGTATTCATTCATTACGTTCACTATGTATAAAGTTATAGTAATATGAACATTTGCATATTTTAATTTATTGATAGAAATTTTGTGAAAGGTGGGATATTCTAGTCATAGGTTAACCGGAAGACATTATAGGATCCTAAAAAAATATGAACAATAATTCAATTATAAAATGGAGGATTTCAGATGAAAAAGAAAGTTCTTGCTTTAGCAGCAGCTATTACGTTAGTAGCGCCATTACAAAGCGTTGCATTTGCTCATGAAAACGATGGAGGACAGAGAGTTGGAGTTATTCCGCGCTGGTCTGCTGAAGATAAGCATAAAGAAGGCGTAAACTCTCATTTATGGATTGTAAACCGTGCAATGGATATTATGTCTCGTAATACAACACTTGTAAAACAAGATCAAGTTGCACTATTAAATGAATGGCGTACGGAGTTAGAGAACGGTATTTATGCTGCTGACTATGAAAATCCTTATTATGATAATAGCACATTTGCTTCACACTTCTATGACCCTGACAATGGAAAAACTTATATTCCATTTGCAAAGCAGGCAAAGGAAACTGGAGCTAAATATTTCAAATTAGCAGGTGAGTCATACAAAAATAAAGATATGAAACAAGCATTCTTCTATTTGGGGTTATCTCTTCATTATTTAGGGGATGTAAATCAACCGATGCATGCAGCAAACTTTACAAATCTTTCGTATCCACAAGGGTTCCATTCTAAATATGAAAACTTTGTAGATACGATAAAAGATAATTATAAAGTAACGGATGGAAATGGATATTGGAACTGGAAAGGTACAAATCCAGAAGATTGGATTCATGGAGCGGCAGTAGTTGCGAAACAAGATTACTCTGGCATTGTAAATGATAATACGAAAGATTGGTTCGTGAAAGCAGCTGTATCACAAGAATATGCAGATAAATGGCGCGCTGAAGTTACACCAATGACAGGTACGCGATTAATGGATGCACAACGTGTTACTGCTGGATACATCCAGCTTTGGTTTGATACGTACGGAAATCGTTAAATATTTGAAAAAGGTCAAATCTCAGAATAGAGTATTTGGCCTTTTTATCACTACACAGTACATGGAGGTATGAAACGTGAAAGGTAAATTGCTAAAAGGTGTACTTAGCTTTGGTATTGGTTTAGGAGCTTTATATAGTGGATCTTCAGCTCAAGCAGAAATGTCTACAAATCAAAATGATACGTTAAAAGTAATGACCCATAATGTATATATGTTATCAACGAATTTATATCCAAACTGGGGACAAAATGAGCGTGCGGATTTAATTGGGGCAGCGGATTATATGAAAAATCAAGATGTTGTTATATTAAATGAAGTATTTGATAATAACGCTTCGAATCATTTGTTAGGGAATTTAAAGAAAGAATATCCAAACCAAACAGCGGTATTAGGTCGTAGTAACGGAAACGAATGGGATAAAACGTTAGGTAACTATTCATCTTCGACCCCTGAAGATGGCGGTGTAGCTATTGTAAGTAAATGGCCAATTGTTGAAAAGGTTCAATATGTATTCGAAAAAGGCTGCGGGCCAGATAACTTATCGAATAAAGGATTTGTATACACAAAAATTAAGAAAAATGATCGTTTCGTTCATGTAATTGGGACGCATTTACAAGCTGAAGATAATATGTGTGGACAAACTTTGCCAGCATCTGTACGTACAAAACAGCTACAAGAAATTCAAGAGTTTATTAAAAATAAAAATATACCAAATAACGAGTATGTGTTAATTGGTGGTGATATGAATGTAAATAAAATAAATGCTGAGAACAATAGTGACTCAGAGTACGCATCCATGTTCAAAACATTGCACGCTTCTATTCCATCTTATACTGGACATACTGCAACTTGGGATGCGACGACAAACAGTATTGCGAAATATAACTTCCCCGATAGCCCTGCCGAGTATTTAGATTATATTATTACAAGTAAGGACCATGCTAATCCATCGTATATAGAGAATAAGGTGTTACAGTCGAAATCGCCACAATGGACGGTTACGTCATGGCTCAAAAAATATACATATAATGATTACTCGGATCATTATCCAGTAGAGGCGACTATTTCTATGAAGTAGAGTAGCCTTGAAAAAGTTTCTTCGTAAAGAAGAAACTTTTTTTATTTGAAAACAGGAAAATCATTCTTTCTTTCCAATATGTATAAGACATATATAGAAGAGGAGAGAAAAATGTGGATAGAGGAATTTTTAAGGAAGTTCCATTACCGTGTGCATTTTTAGATGAAGTGGCTTTAGAGAGGAATATTCAATCGATTATAGAGTTAAGTGGAGATAAGAAGATTCGTATAGCGAGTAAATCATTACGCTCTGTTCCAATTATGAAAAAGATTTTAGCTGCAAATAATCGGTTTCAAGGTATTATGTGTTTTTCTCCTAGAGAAGCTTTGTTTTTAATTGAACAAGGATTTAATGATTTATTGCTCGGATATCCTGCTTATGATGAAAGAGCTTTATATGAAATTAGTTTGCTAACAAAGCAAGGGCACATTATAACTTGTATGGTGGATTGTGAAGACCATATTACTTATTTAGAAAAGATTGCTGAGAAGTCTAAAGGGTGTTTTCGCGTTTGTTTGGATATTGATATGAGTAGCCGTTTTTTTCAATTTCATTTTGGTGTAAAAAGATCCCCAGTAAAAGATGTGCAGAGCGCTTTGAAAATAGTAGAAAAGGTGAAGGGCTCATCATATTTAATACTAGATGGTGTAATGGGATATGAAGCTCAAATTGCCGGGGTGGGGGATCATATACCGAATCAATGGATGAAAAGTAAAGTGGTTTCGTATTTAAAGAAGAAATCAGTGTTAGAAATTAACGAAAGAAGAGGGAATATCGTAAAAGAAATACACAACTTGGGCATTGAACTAAGGTTTGTAAATGGGGGCGGAACGGGAAGTATAAAAACAACCGTTCAAGATAAATCAGTGACAGAGATTACTGTAGGATCCGCTTTTTACTCTCCTAAACTATTTGATTATTATAAAGAAGTGAAATTTCAGCCAGCCGTTGGATTTGCTTTACCAGTTGTGCGTAAACCGGCTCCGTTTATTTATACTTGCCTAGGTGGCGGATATATTGCCTCAGGTGCAGTTGGTAAAGATAAAGAGCCTGAGGTTTGGCGACCGAGTGGTGCAAAACTATTAGCTTTAGAAGGTGCTGGTGAAGTGCAAACGCCAATTTTTTATAACGGTGAGGAACGAGTAGCGATAGGAGATTCTATCTTGTTTCGTCATAGTAAAGCTGGAGAGTTATGTGAGCGTTTTCCTGTTTTGTATCGCATTAAAAAAGGGGAAATTGTTGGAGAGTATTTAACATATCGGGGGGATGGACAATGCTTTCTATAAAGGGACAAAAATGGAGAAATTGGACAGGGAATGTAGAAGGAACGCCGCATTATACGATGTATCCAAAAAGTATACAAGATGTAGTAGAAGTTGTGGGGCTTGCACGAAAAAAAGGAAAGAAAATTCGTGTTGTCGGTTCAGGGCATTCTTTTACACCTCTTGTGCAAACGGAAGAAATTTTAGTTTCTTTAGATGAATTGAAGGGCATTATGAATATTGATGCAGAGAAGATGACTGTTGAAGTGTGGGCGGGAACAAAGTTACATGATTTAGGGAAGTTACTTCAGGAAAAAGGTTATGCGCAAGAAAATTTAGGAGATATTGATTCACAATCTATTGCAGGAGCGATTAGTACGGGAACTCATGGGACGGGTGTTACATTTGGGAGTTTATCAACACAAGTTATAGAGATTACGGCAGTTTTATCAACAGGTGAGAGTATAGTTTGTTCAGAAACCGAAAACGCCGAATATTGGAAAGCATTTCAGCTGTCGCTTGGAATGCTAGGTATTATTGTAAAGATAAAATTGAAGGTTATCCCAGCGTATTCTCTCGTTTATGAAAGCGAAAAACAGTCATTAACTACTGTAATGAACAAACTAGAAGAATATAAGAAGAATCGTCATTTTGAATTTTTCGTTTTTCCTTATTCAGATGAAGTGCAAGTGAAATTTACAAACGAAACAACGAGTAAAGAAAGTGATTTGAAATGGCATAAACTAAAGGTGGAGTTACTTGAAAATAGGATGTTCTCTTTGTTATCTAAAGGGTGTAAATGGTTTCCTTCTATAAGTAAAGGAGTAAGTCGATTATCAGCTAAGGCTGTACCAAACACAAAAATAATTGGACCAAGCTATGAAGTGTTCGCTACATCACGTACGGTTCCATTTTATGAAATGGAGTACAGTGTCCCTTCAAAGTATATGAGGACTGTTGTAGAAGAGATTTCAAATCTTATTGAAAAGAAAAAGTATAAGGTACACTTCCCGATTGAATGCCGCTACGTGAGAGATGATGATATATGGCTCAGTCCAGCGTACGGAAGAGATTCAGCGTATATTGCTGTTCATATGTATAAAGGTATGAAATATGCCGCTTATTTTGGTGAAGTGGAGAAAATTTTTCTAAAGTATGAAGGGCGCCCACATTGGGGGAAAATGCATACGTTAACGTACGAAAAATTACAAAATATATATCCAGAATTGCATTCGTTTCTAAAAATGAGGAAGTCACTAGATGAAACAGGAATGTTTTTAAGCCCTTATACAGAAAAGTTATTTACGAGTATGAAAAAAAGCTGACAAATTATTATTTGTCAGCTTTTTTAAGTGTAATTGCATTTCTTGTATGACTAATACGCTCGTAAAATAGTAATTTATCACTGCTAAATACATGTAATAAAACATGAATAATAAATAGCCCGTTAATTACGAATTGGAATAACAGTATAACTAGTAATACTAAAGGCTCTGTAT
>NZ_JBFPJI010000203.1:0-6090 GCF_040838205.1 Bacillus sp. S4 | reverse complement strand
GGATTATATGACTATAAATTTTTTAGTTTAAGAAAAGAGAAAAAGAAACACAATAAGGAATTTCAATATGTAAAGAGAATGGGACTAGAGATGTGAACAAAATTCGAACGGATTTGTGAAGAATTTTTGAATGGGGAAAGTAATGTGAGAAAAGTCACATTGAATATGTAGCTTCTTTTTTATAATGAAGGCAAATAAAAAATTTGAAAGCTTACTAATGATTTGAGTAGAAAAGAAGGGATATAGATGCACGAGAAGATGAGAGATTCTTTAGAGCGGCCACTTCAAGATTTACGTATTTCAGTTATTGACCGTTGTAATTTTAGGTGCACGTACTGTATGCCGGCGGAAGTGTTCGGACCTGATTACGCTTTTTTACAGGAAGAGTTTTTATTAACGTTCGATGAAATAGAAAGATTAGCGAGATTATTTATAAGTATGGGAGTTGAAAAAATTAGGCTTACTGGCGGTGAACCTTTATTGCGTAAAGATTTACCGAAGTTAATCGCAAGGCTTGCAAAGATAGAAGGTTTAACGGATATTGGACTCACAACAAACGGTATTCATTTAGCAAAACAAGCTAAGCTATTAAAAGAAGCGGGATTAAAACGTGTAAATATTAGTTTAGATGCGATAGAGGATCACGTCTTCCAAAAAATTAATGGACGAAATGTAAGTACAAAACCTGTATTGAAAGGAATTGAAGCAGCAAAGGCAGCTGGATTAGAAGTAAAGGTAAATATGGTCGTAAAAAAAGGGATGAATGATAGTCAAATTCTTCTTATGGCTCGTTATTTTAAAGAACAAGAAATTCAGCTCCGTTTTATTGAGTTTATGGATGTGGGCAGTACGAACGGATGGAACTTTGAACAAGTTATTACGAAGGAACAATTAATAGAGAAAATTAATCGTGTATATCCGATTGAGCCTGTTAAGCCTCGTTACTTTGGAGAAGTAGCGAAATTGTATCGATATGTAGGGAACGATGCAGAAGTTGGATTTATTACTTCTGTTTCTGAGTCATTTTGTTCTTCTTGTACGAGAGCTCGTATTTCGGCAGACGGTAAATTTTTCACATGCTTATTTGGAACAAAAGGAACAGATTTACGAACGCTTCTTCGAGAAAATATTTCTGATGCCTCACTATTAAAAATTCTACAACATACATGGGAGTTTAGGAAAGATCGGTATTCAGATGAACGAACGGCAGAAAGTACAAATAAACGTCCAAAAGTTGAAATGTCTTACATTGGTGGATAGCGAAAGGAGGATTCCCTATGCAAGAGCGTTATTCTAGGCAAGTATTGTTTTCTGGAATTGGTGAAATGGGACAAAGAAAAATAAGAGAAAAGCATGTGCTCCTAATCGGTGCGGGTGCACTAGGAGCTGCAAATGCGGAAGCGCTAGTTAGAATGGGAATTGGGAAATTGACAATTGCTGACCGTGACTACGTCGAATGGAGTAATTTACAGCGGCAACAGCTATATACAGAAGAAGATGCACAGCAGTGTAAACCAAAAGCAATTGCAGCGGCAGAGCATTTAAGAAAGATTAATTCTGAAGTGAAAATTGAGCCGGTTATAACGGATGTTACAATGCAAGAAATGGAAGAGTTGGCAAAAGAAGTAGATCTTATTTTAGATGCGACTGATAATTTCGATACGCGCCTACTTATAAATGACATTTCACAAAAAGAAAATATACCTTGGATATATGGCGGATGTATTGGGAGTTACGGCGTAACATATACAATTCTTCCGGGAGAAACACCATGTTTTCGCTGCCTAATGGATCATCCTATGGGCGGTGCAACATGCGATACAGCAGGAATCATTCAGCCAGCTGTACAAATGGTCGTTGCTCACCAAGTAACAGAGGCGATGAAAATATTGGTGGATGATTTTCAGTCGCTAAGGGGAACAATGTTATCATTTGATATATGGAACAATCAATATCTCTCATTAAAAGTAAATAGACAGAAAAAAAGTACATGTCCATCTTGTGGAAATGTACGCACGTATCCAAGTTTAACATTTGAATCTCAGATGAAAACTGAAGTGCTATGCGGAAGGAATACGGTTCAAATCCGTCCGGGAGTAAAGGGGATTCTTCATTTAGAGGAAGTTCAAAAGCGCTTACAAAAAAGTGTGAATGTCCAAAAAACGCCGTATTTACTATCGTTTTTAGTTGATGAATATCGTTTCGTTTTATTTACAGACGGTAGGGCATTTATTCATGGAACAAATGATGTGAAAATGGCAAAACGATTATACGCAAAGTATATAGGATGAATAGAGAGAAAGAGTCTCCTTATCAAAACGAGGTGAAAAAGGAATGTTACAAAAACGTATATCAATTCCAGTGGCAGAAGCAGTTACACTTGTAATGGAATATGCTCGTCAAGGTGAAACAGAAGAGGTTTCTCTTATAGAAAGTTACGGAAGAATTCTTGGAGAAGATGTTATTGCAGATCATGATGTCCCTCATTTTAATCGCTCTCCATACGACGGATTTGCGATTCGAGAAGAAGATACAAAAGAAGCCAGTAGTAGTAATCCCATTCTGTTTGAAGTGATTGGTGAAATTGGAGCAGGTTTTGTTTTTACAGAAGAAGTGAAAGCATTTCAAGCTGTACGTATTATGACAGGAGCCGCAATTCCGAAAGGGTGTAATGCGGTTGTTATGTTAGAGCTAACGGAAGAGTTTGAAGAAAACGAAAAGACTTATATGAAATTAAAACGCTCCTTCGCCGCCGGTGATAACATTTCTTTTAAAGGAGAAGATGTAAAACAAAATGCCATCCTTGTGAAAAAAGGGACTGTTATTAACCCAGGAGTAGCGGCACTGCTTGCTACGTTTGGTTATAGTTCCGTACACGTTGTAAAACAGCCGGTTATTGGAATTGTAACGACGGGTAGCGAACTGCTTGAAGTACATGAACAATTAAAGGCAGGGAAGATTCGAAATAGTAACTCCTATATGATAGCTGCACAAATTGAACGAGCGGGCGGATTTGTAAAGTATTATGGACAATTCGCTGACGATTTTGAGACGTGTTATAACACTGTAAAAAAAGCGATAAAAGAAGTCGATATTTTAATTACAACTGGTGGCGTTTCGGTAGGAGACTATGACTATTTACCTGCTATTTATGAGAGATTACAAGCTAATGTACTTTTTAATAAAATAGCAATGCGACCAGGAAGTGTGACAACTGTAGCTGAGTTAGAAGGAAAACTATTATTTGGTCTATCTGGTAATCCTTCTGCTTGTTATGTTGGGTGTGAATTATATGTTCGACCAGTCATTGGAACATACTTGCATAGGAAAGATCCGCACGTATATCGTGCAGAGGCGATTTTACAGAAAGACTTTCCGAAAGCAAATCCGTTTACGCGTTTTGTAAGAGGGAAGGTAGAACTTGTAGATGGCCAATTACAGGTTACACCAGTTGGTTTAGATAAATCTAGTGCAATTTCTTCACTTGCAGAAGCGAATGCATTTATCGTCCTACCGGGAGGAACGAGAGGATTTGAAGCAGGAATAACTGTTTCGGTACTGTTATTAGAATCAAACGTAGGCAGTGAGTGTCCATGGAAAGAACCACTTCGATCATACAAGTAATAGAAAAATAGATTGATGGCTTCTTCGCGGATTATGATTTATACAAAGATAAGAGGTGCAAGATGACACATACGTATTATGAAGTAATTGATACGCCTATTTCAATTGAAGATGTTACAAGTAAAGTAATTCGACGTGAGTGTGGTGCAGTTACAACTTTTATTGGTACTGTCAGAGAATTTACGAAAGGACGTCGTACGTTATATTTAGAGTATGTGGCTTATAAGACGATGGCGGAAAAGCAGCTTGCGAAAATTGGTACCGAAGTAGAAGAGAAATGGCCGGGGACATATGTGGCAATTACGCATCGCATTGGTACATTGCAAATTTCTGATTTGGCTGTTGTCGTTGCTGTTGCTACACCGCACCGGAAAGCAGCCTATGAGGCGAATGAATATATTATGGAACGAATTAAACAAATTGTTCCAATTTGGAAGAAAGAGTTTTGGGAAGATGGTGAGTTATGGATAGGCGATCAGTTAGAGAAAACAGCATATGCAAAGGGTGAGCCTGAAAAGGAGATGAGAAAATGATTGAAGTACTATTATTTGCACATTTGCAAGAAGAAGCAAGTAAGCCAGCTTTGCAAATAGATTGTGAAAAGATTACTGTTGCTGAGCTAAAAGATATTCTTGTTAAAGAATACAACATAACAATTTCAAAACAGATTATGGTCGCTATAAATGAAGAATACGCAAATAAGGACGACATCATTCAAACTGGCGATGTTGTAGCGATGATTCCGCCAGTAAGTGGTGGTTGATTCTTTTCAGTCTAATCATGTTAGTACGTGATTAGACTGGAGGGAATTAATATAACTATGCATACATAGGAGGGAACAGGATGAAAAGTCCTAATTTTCAATTAAGTTTACAAACTTCTAATCTAGTTATTGGTTTTATGGTATGGGTCATTTTATCATCATTAATGCCGTATATTAAAGCGGATATTTCATTAACTGCGGGACAAATTTCTATGGTCACAGCAGTACCGGTTATTTTAGGTTCTATTCTTCGCATTCCAATTGGTTATTGGACAAATCGTTACGGAGCAAGAAAATTATTCTTTATTAGTTTTATTCTTCTATTATTCCCTGTCTTTTATATTAGCGTTGCAAATTCTATGATGGATTTAATTATTGGTGGCTTATTTGTAGGAATCGGTGGAGCTGTTTTCTCCGTAGGGGTAACTTCTTTACCAAAGTACTTTCCGAAAGAGAGTCACGGTTTTGTAAATGGTATTTATGGTGTCGGTAACGCCGGAACAGCAATTACTTCGTTTTTAGCACCTGTCATTGCAACTTCGGTTGGCTGGAGAACAACAGTACAGTGTTATTTAGTTTTACTTGCAGCATTTGCACTTATGAACTTTTTATTAGGCGATCGTAAGGAGAAAAAGGTGAATACACCATTAATGGAACAAATAAAAGGTGTATATAAAAATGAAAAACTTTGGTTTTTATGTATCTTTTACTTTTTAACTTTCGGATCATTTGTCGCATTCACAGTATATTTACCAAACTTTTTAGTATCTCACTTCGGATTAGAGAAAGTAGATGCGGGTATGCGGACAGCGGGGTTTATCGTATTAGCAACAATGATGCGCCCAATTGGTGGCTGGCTCGGTGATAAGTTTAATCCATTTAAAATATTAATCTTCGTATTTATCGGCTTAACACTTTCAGGTATTATTTTATCATTTATGCCTAGTATGAACGTGTATACATTTGGTTGCTTACTAGTCGCATTCTGTGCAGGTATTGGAAATGGTACAATCTTTAAACTTGTTCCAATGTACTTCTCTGAACAAGCAGGGATTGTAAATGGGGTTGTGTCAGCTTTAGGTGGACTAGGAGGGTTCTTCCCACCATTAATTTTAACACTACTATTCCAACTAACAGGTCATTATGCAATTGGATTTATGGCATTATCAGAAGTAGCGCTTGCTTGTTTAATCATTACAGTGTGGATGTATAGTCAAGAGAAGATGTTAGTGATGTTAAAGAATCATTAATAAGGAAAAAAGAACCGTCCCAAAGTATTATGGGACGGTTCTTTTAGTAATAGGATTTGTCATTTTTGTAGCAACGTCGATATAATTTCATTTACTATCGCTATCTTAACAAAAGCTTGTTTTCTAAAATAGTGTGGTTTTAAAATGAAAAACAGAAGAATTATGGGATTTTATGTTAAAATATAGATAACAGATGTTATTCAATTAAAGGGCAGGTTAGTTGAAGCAATGTTAAATCTCTTCCAAAGGTTGAACTGATTTTTAGTATACAAAGATTTAATTTGATTGGGGTGTTTAGATGAAAAAATTATATAAGTCCACTCAAGATAAACAAGTATCAGGTGTATTAGGTGGCTTAAGCGATAAGTATGGAATTGATGTTAGTATCCTTCGAATAGTAACTGCATTGTCAGCCTTTTTCACTAGCGGAATAACAGTGTTAATTTATATAAT
>NZ_JBFPJI010000202.1:0-6102 GCF_040838205.1 Bacillus sp. S4 | reverse complement strand
ACCTAATATAGTGAAAGAATTACCTAGTGTAATTTCTTTTAATACATAAACTTGGAAGGGTGAAAAATCCTGTGCTTCATCAATAACGACGTGATGGAACTTCTGTCCGATTTCAATGCCTGTTATGCGATGATGTATGTAAATTAAAGCTGGTAAGTCTTCCACATATACTTCTTTTTTACGACAACTCTTTTCTGTTTCTTGAACAAGCTCTTCAGGTAATACTTCGAGTATTTCTTTACTTTTCAACATTGAACTATACAGTGAAAGTGGGCTCATTTTCGGCCAAAAATTCATATATGTGCTCAATCTCTTTGTCGCTTCTTTTTTTAGTAACTTTTTCTCGTTTGTTTCTCCAAACTTTTTCAGTTCAATTTCAATCCAGCGCTTCATTCTGCCGACTAAACGTTCTCGTCTTTTCTTTAATGGATAGTGTTTATATTCAACCTGCATCCATTTTTTAACGTCTTCCACTGGAATAACTGCTTTATCCCATGCCTCAAAATCTTTTGTCGGTACTAATTCTTTTTCAAATTGAATCATTCTTTCTTCAATAAACGACTTGAATTCCAGCGTGCCTTTTAATTTACCGAGCATAACTTTTTTTTCATCGCGATTAATTGAAAAAGCTTCTTTCATTTTTTCTTCTGTCTGCTTCAGTTTCACCGAACCATCTAACGTACGTAATGCCCAATCTGGAAACGTTGTTTGACTAATATTTCCTACCCCTAACTCAGGAAGTACACTCGAAATATAATCTAAAAACAAACTGTTTGGAGCGAATACGATCATTCTCTCCGCTTCAAGTTGTTCACGATATTCATAAATTAAAAAAGCAAGGCGATGTAAAGCGATTGTTGTTTTTCCGCTCCCTGCAACCCCTTGAATTAATAATGGTAAGTTTCTTTCCGCACGAATAATATCATTTTGCTCCGATTGTATAGTCGAAACGATATCTTTCAATTTATTATCTTTATTCTCACCTAATCGATATAGAAGAAAATCATCAGCATGCGAGACATCTTCATTTCCTTTTACATATGTATCAACAACACGTTCTAGTTCTCTTTTTCGAATGGAAATGTTTCGCTTTAAATAAACATCGCCTTCTACTAATCCGTCTGGTGAATGATAAAATGCTAATTCATCACCACCGGTAAATGAATAAAACATACTCGCGACAGGTGCTCGCCAATCAATTACAATTGGTTTCATCGTATCTTTATCTGAAACACCTACTTTACCGATGTAAATCGGCATTACGTCTTCCTTGCCATCCTCCTGAAAATCTAATCTTCCAAAGTACGGCTCATGTACACCAATACGTAAGCTTTGTCTATTAGACTCCCTCATACTTTCAAGAATTTGCTCTTTAAAATCTTCTCCATAATAAACCGGAATTTTTTCAAGCTGTTCTAATTGATCATCCATCGTACTTAAAGTATCTTTCATTTTTTGTAACTCTGCTTCAAAAATGTTGTTCATTTGATGATTCCCTCCTGTCCGTTCCAATTTTTTAGTCAAGACATAATTGTATTAAAAATCCATCCATAAAGTCAATAGTTAGATTGAGAATTTTCCGAAATAAAGAAAAATACAAAAAACATGCCTCTTTATCTAAGATTTTGAAGTATCCTTAAAACAAAATTTTCTCTCTCTTTATTTTCTTCCCTTCATAGATTGCTTACAAACAATCTAGATGGCACTGTATGTGAAAATAAACATTCTATTTATCCGAATCATTCCACTGACGACTTATTTCTAGGCCATAATCCATATCGTAAACTTCTTTTATAGCTTTAACTTTTTCAAGACTTGCATCGCTAAATACAGGTTTATTTTCAAAAGAATGTAGAACGATTCTTTCAAGAAGAACGCCTAGCGAAATATCATGATATTCTGCCATTGCTTTCAAAACTTTTACCATTCTTTTTTCCATCCTAATACCAGTTTGCACACGTTCAACTTTAATTTTTGTATTTTTTTCATTTATTTGTTCATTATTTTGTTTCATAACTTCACATCCTTAATGTAAAAAACGATATTTTGTTACCACGATAACAATGTACCATTATAACATTGATGTATGTTTTGTCAATTATGTCATTTTATTATTGGTTAAACATAATAGATTCTCGCCCTATTGCTATTATCAAGATAATGTAAATTTGTATCCATATAACGAAAAAAACGCTATTCTTTTTATAGAAATATACAAAAAGGATGGCGTTTTTAATATAAATTTATCGATTTTTAATGAACTAGTATTAGTTTCCAAATAATCACAACGATATATGCCGCCTAATAATTTGGAGTGATTAGTTAAAAAGATCTGATTCGTTTAACAAACAAGTGAATATAGTAGACCTATGTGTTTGGTTTAGCCAAAACATAGCTCATACTTCATTAACCCAACCTTTCAATCGATTAGAAGCTAATAAAAATATTTACATGAGTACGGAAGCACTTAACCAACAATCTATATCAACTATTTTCGTCTTATTTGTTTATTAGATTCTACAAATTTGAAATTCCCCTCATACACATAAACTTATCTTAATGTGTATGAGGGATAAGCCCTACCTTTTCTTTATTTCTTTTTTACTTTTATACGATAAGATAAGCAATCATATAGTGAAGCTTGCTCTTTATATCGCGATTGTTCAAAATCAAATGCTCCGCCTGGGAAGAATCCTACAATACTTAAACCTGCTTCAGTACATAGATCGCTAATCTCTTCAACTGAATAACAACGTAAAGACTGTGTCACAATATCATTTGGATAATTAGGATTCCACCAATGATCTAACATTCTTTCATTTATACTATCATATTCATATTTTCGCATAGCTGAACTTAATGACATTTCTTGTCCACTTATCTTTTTCCAATACAATGGTTGATAAATATCAATAAGTGCACATCCTTCATCCAATCTTTAATCCGTTTTAGTAGAAACAATTGCTCATCATCTGTTCCTACACCAAATCCATCTAAATAACTTACTACACCAAATTCTTCCGAAATGTCAATTTGATAGAAATCACCATGGTGAATCGTAATATCCTTACTTGAATGATCCCTTGCAAATTCAACTAATTCTGTTACAAGTTCAACTGTAATCATTTTTACATTTAACTTAGACATCGCCCTTGCGAATCCACCATTTCCTGCACCAAGTTCTAACATCGTTTGAAATGGATGACCAACTTGTTCTTGAACTTCTTTAGCAACCTGCTCTAGCCAGTTTTCTATATTTATATCATAATTCGGCAGTTCAAATTGTTTTTTGTAAAATTCCTTCACATTTAATTCGTTCATTATTATTCTCCTCCTGCCATAGATTTTTCTACTACAAGTGAGAAACTAAATTTCTGATACCCCTGCAAACCCCCCCTTATTATTTCCCTATATTCACAATTTATCAAAAAATAAGAATTTTAAAGTATAAATTCAAAAAGCAGATAATGGATTATTCCACTATCTGCTTTCACATCATTCTATAGCTGCTTTTATTTCCCTTTTTGATACTCCACCCAATCACCAGAAATGATAACTTTCTTTAACATTTCTCTATCTTGAGCAACATACACATATGCATGTGTTTCTATATCCCAAAAATAAATAGTTTGGGTGATCCGGTCATATAAATCACTCTCGGGATTACCTGTATATTCTTCAAGTTCATCTAATTTTTGCAGAACATCACTATTTACTTCATAAACTTCCCCATATACTTTTTCCTCGTTTGAACAAACCATTGCAGGATACCCTTCGTTTGTATCAAATAATTTGCCATACGTCCATGCTCCGTCTGCGATGCATGTTGCACCTCGCATATAATGAGCATTCGTTTGCTCTTTTCTTAACGTGCCATACACGAAAACATGATGCATATGTCCCTATCCCCTTTTTATTGCTCTTTACTTTCTAATTTGTAAATATGCACGAATCATAAAGTAACTCACTTCACCTGGAAGCTGTTCTTTAATAGATTTCAAACCACCTTCTGCATTTTGTACGGCAGTTTCAATAAGAGCTTCATACTCTGTTGGAACAAAGCTTTGCCATTCTACTTCCATACCATCTTCATGGCAACGGATTAAGTGGTTTTCAATCGTTTGTCTTGATAGACCTCTATCTTTCGCAATCTCATTTAAATCAATGCCTTGTTTATACATTTCATATGTTTCTATATGAGAATTCGCTGACGCTTTTCCTGATTTTTTACGCTCTGAAACAACTTCAGTCTTAATTGTTTCCGCATAGTTTGGGTTATCCTCAATAAAGTGCTGAACTGCTTGTAAGAAGTGAGACCCGTACTTCACAAGTTTGTGTTCTCCGATTCCTTTTACAGTTAGGAGTTCGGAGTCACTTTTTGGCATTTTCGCACACATATCTTTTAACGTTTGGTCAGAGAAAATAACGAACGGCGGTACACCTTCTCCTTGCGCAATTTCTTTACGCACTTCACGAAGCACTTCAAATAAAGGATGGTCTTGAACAATTTGTCTCGTTTCTACTCGTTCTTTGCGTAAAACATTCTCTTTACCAAGTAATACTTCTTTTCCTTTTTCCGTTACTTTTAATGTCGGATACGTACCATGTTCAACTGCAATTAACTCATCTGAAATTAAAAACTCAATAAACTCACTGACTTCTTTTACACTACGGTTTGACAAAAGACCGTATGTTGGCAAAGTATGAAAATTAAATTCAATGACTTTCTTATTTTTAGATCCAGTTAATACTTGTGCAATCATTTGTTTTCCGAATCGTTGGTTCGTTCGAATCATACAAGATAGTACCATTTGTGATTCTCTCGTCACATCGATACTTTCACGGTCGTCCGTACAATTACCGCAGCGACCACAATCTTCTTTCGGCTCTTCTCCGAAGTATTGCAAAATAAATGATTGTAAACATTGTTCTGTATGACAGTAATCGGTCATATTTTGGAGTTTTTCAAGTTCGTTTGAAAAACGTGATTCTCCAGTTGATTGATCGATTAAAAAGCGTTGTACTTGCACATCTTGAGAAGAATATAACAAAATACATTCACTATCTAATCCGTCACGACCAGCACGTCCTGCTTCTTGATAGTAACTTTCCATATTTTTTGGCAGTTGATAATGAATAACGTAACGAATATTCGATTTATCAATCCCCATTCCAAACGCTGATGTCGCTACCATAACGCTGATTTCATCTCGTAAAAAGAGTTCTTGCTGTTCATTTCGATCGTGATCGCTCATACCAGCATGATATTTCGATACCGAAACTCCTGCTTTCCCTAAATCTTCATATAACTGATCGACTACTTTTCTTGTAGCTGCATAAATAATCCCAGATTCCTTCTGATTTTGACGAATATAATCTGCTAAATACGCATTACGATCCTGTCCTTTAATTACTGAAAACGATAAGTTCTCGCGTTCGAACGTTGTCATAATTGTATTTTCTTGATTAATTTCAAGCGTGTTACAAATATCATCACGCACTTGTGGTGTCGCGGTTGCTGTTAATGCTAAAACGAGTGGTTTTTCTGGAAGATAATCTAATATGCGATGTATATGTAAATAACTCGGGCGGAAATCATGACCCCACTGCGAAATACAGTGCGCCTCATCAATCGCTATCATCGGGATTTTCATATCGATAAGTTGATCAACAAACTCCATAGAATCAAGACGCTCAGGCGCCACGTAAAGCAACTTGTAATGCCCTTGTTTCGCCAATTGAATTCGTTGATTCGCTTCTGTAATAGAAATAGAACTATTAATATATGTAGCGGAAATACCGTTTTGTATTAATGTATCTACTTGATCTTTCATAAGTGAAATCAAAGGTGAGATAACTAATGTCGTTCCTTCGAATACTAATGCGGGAATTTGATAACAAATTGACTTACCACCGCCCGTAGGCATAATACAAACTGTATCTTTCCCATCTAATACATTTTTAATTGTTTCATCTTGTCCTCTTCGGAATGACGAATAACCGAAATAAGACGCTAAAAGTTCTTGTGCTTTTGTAAACAAAAAAGATTCACCTGCTTTTCTATATCTTTCATCTATTCCTATTATATCATCACTTATGCGT
>NZ_JBFPJI010000201.1:0-6136 GCF_040838205.1 Bacillus sp. S4 | reverse complement strand
GAAGATATGGAGGATTTTTTCAAACTTAAAGAAAAAGTGTTCATTTCTTTAAATTCTTATCAAGGTAAATTTACAATTGATGAGAATAACAAAGTAAAACGGTATACTGAAAAGTATGATCACAAACTAAACAAACCGGCTTCTCATTCTACTAATAAATATAATTCAGGCGAAGCAAATTTATTAAATGATACTTCCTTAGAAACTACATTACCTGATATGGAAAATCAAATTACTAGTAGTTTGAAAAATAATTAAGAGAATAATAGTGTTTTCATGAGATATGTAAAAGTAAAAAAGAAGCCGTCCAAAAAGTATTCTGGGACGGCTTTCTTTTAGTAATAGGTTTTGTCATATTTTGTCGTTAAGTCGATATAATGTGAATTGTGTTCGATATAATTTCATTTACTATCGTTATCTTAACAAAAAGATTAAACTTTTGGGACAGCCCCTTTTTACGCTACGCTGTTATTTTTTCTTCTTTTTTCACAACTACAGCTACATAACTATGCAATATCATTCCGACAATAACGAGGCTCATTCCAATCCACGATAAAGAAGACGGGATTGGAGCAGATAGCCAGATGAGCTCTCCTACTAGCGCGAATAAAACTTCGCCGGACTGTGTCGCTTCGACTGTTGCTAATTTTTGCGGATCATCTTTTACAAGATCTGTCGCATAGAAGAATAATACTGTCGCAATTAAACCTGAACTAATCGCAACGATAAAACATTGAAAAACTTGACTACTTGACGGTAAACCGCTTGTAGATACTTCGTAACCAGAAAGTAAAAACCAAAATGGTAAACTTGCTAATGTCATACCGAGAACCCGCTGGAAGACATCTAATTCGCCCTTACATACTTGCATCATTTTTCTATTTCCAAGTGGATACGCAAACGCTGCAATGAGTACAGGAACTACACATAAAACAGTTTCACGAATCCCTAAAGAAGAAGCGTGTTCTACTTGCATGAGAACAACACCGAATAAAATAATACCTGACATTACTAATTCCTTCATCGGAAGTTTTTTATGTAATGGGTCTACCGCGAAAAATGGTGTTAATAAAATCCCTGCGACTATCGTAATTTGCCAAGTTGAAGCAACGAGCCACCCCGGTCCAAACGCACCCACGAAACTAAGCGGTGCATAAAAGAGACCAAATCCAACAATACTCCATAACAACCATTCTTTCGGATTGTTTTTCATATATTGAAAGAGTTGTTTTAAGTTCCCTCTATACATGACAATAAGTAGTAGCATTGGAACCATAAAGTAATACCGTAGTGATGCACTCCAAATCCAACTTCCACCTTCTAAGTCCATCGATCGGTTTAACACAAAGGTAAAGGCAAAGAAAAACGATGCCAATATCCCAATTGCAATAGCTTTCATCTTAAAACCCCTTATATAGTTTCTCCTTTTACTATATAACAAAATGAATATAATTAATATTCAAAAATCTCATTATAGATGTAGTCTTTAAAGAAACAACACCATATTTTCATCATCACTATACACACCATTCATCTTTATAGCTCTTTTTTCAATTGCATACGTTTTAAAGCCCATTGATCCATATAACTTTTTTGCTGGTTCGTTTGTGGATACAACACCTAAGTTCAATTGCTCTAGTTCTATTTCTCTCGCTCTTTGAATTGCATTTGCAATTAACTCACGTGCCAAACCGTTCCGTCTATTTTGTGCATCTACATACATCGCAACGATATGACCTTTATGCTTATACGCCTCTTTCTCTTCTGTTAGTAAAGTGACAACTCCAGTTAATTGATTTTCTTCATTAAAAGCACCGAATGTACAGCTAGTATTAGATGTTAAATTATTTGCAACTCGCTCAAGAGGATTTTCTTGCCGTACCGCTTCTTCATAAGTTGTTACAAATGCCTCTGGATTTACTTGTAAGGCTTGTAAACGTAAGTCCCAATATTGCTCCGCATCTTCTTTAGTAAGTAATCGAATCATTTTCCCCATCCCCTTTAAGTTTACATAATATTTTTATAGACTATTGAATAAAGATTGATATTCTTCTTTTAACATACTATAACGATAGCGATGAATGAACTTACCTTGACGTAATCGATCATTTCTCATTATTCCTTCACAAACAAATCCAGCTTTTTCATAACTCTTTCTAGCTTTTAAATTATCTTCGTCTACTCGTAGCCAAACTTTTTCTAATTGGAATTCAGAAAAGCCGATTTGTAACATACTGTATAGAGCTGCCATTCCATATCCTTTACCCCAATATTCTTTATTTCCAATTGCAATCCCTAGTTCGGCATTTTTATTTGTATTATCAAAGTTTTTTAGGTCCACCCATCCAATGTGTATACCTTCCTTTGTAACGATAGCTCGTTGTTCATAACCATTCTTTCGACTTATGCATGCTTCAATCCACCTTCTCGTATCTTCACGAGTGAACGGTGGATATTGATTTGGTACAACTAAATGCTTTGTTACTTCTGTATCTAATGACCATTGATATCGATCTTCTACATTGTCTAGTGTCAATTCTCTTAATTGAACGAATGGTATATTCACTTTGCTATCCCCTTCTCATTTCCCTATAGAAAAGCCTTCGAACATTCTTCCTCCGTATTGATCTAGCGTGCTTTCTACAAAAGTAATTAATTCATTTTTCTCCTCTGTTTTATAAAAATGATCAAAAGCCGCTACAAAATGTTCTGCATATTGCTCGTCATACCTTCTTAACACTCTAATAAACCATTTTGAATTTCCAAGCCATTGACCATTTACCCTTAAAACATATTCATGTACTAAATCAGCTAATAAATTTGCGATGAACAATTCTTCTTCTCTCTTTGTTGCACCAATGAAGTCATCCAAAGTATCCGTAATAAAATAGCGTTTCTGCTTCATCGTTTCTTCTGTCCATTTTTCTGGTCCTTTATTTAATAAATCATTCGCTTCTCTTTTGAGTATCTTTACAATTTCATCTTTTCCTTTTAACACAATACCTTCTGAAACTAATTGAGGTAATGAAGGTCGTCCGCGCTCACAATCACTTTTGAAAAAGGTTTTATACGTTTCAAAATTATGTACGAATACTTCAACAGGCCAACCATTACTATAGAAAGATTCTCTATAACAAGATGACAAACTTTGGTCAAATATTACAATATCAAGGTCAGATGTTTTCGTAGCCTCTCCTCTAGCAACACTTCCCCCTAGTAAAGCAACATCACAATTCGAAAATTGTGATGTAATAATACTTCGTGCCGCTTCAATTGGTTTCATAGCCTTTCTCCTTCTCTTATTTTACTTTCTTCTTTTCAGCTCTTTCTCGTGTCTTTTTAATATAGGATTCTGCATCTGGTGTTTTGCATGACGTTTCACCGTGATCAACTTCTACTTTTCCAACTTCACGTGAGATTTCAATTGCTTGTTGCTCTAAAGCTTCATTTCGAACCCCTACCGCAATTAAAGCTCTATTCATCGCTTCTCTTTTACGATTTTTTTCATTATGTATATGAACTTTAATTTCTTCTAAATACGGTAAGAAAAAGTCATCGTCTAACGTTTTATTTTTTATTGCGATATTCGCTAATAATGACCAACCAGCTCTTCCAATCCATTCATCATCAGACTTCGTCCATTCTTCCATTCTTTCTATCGCGATTGGCGACGTACATATAGCTGTCATAAGAACGTCCATTAAACAATAATAATCAACATCTTGAACCCATCTACTTAGCTGTTCTGACGTTAGTTTCTTCGGATCTAAAACCATTGTTGCTAAAGTCATTGCGTCCATATTTTTTGTTTCCCATAATGAGATTGCTAAATCATGATCTTTTTTTATCTTCTTTTTCAACAATTTTAAATTTGCAAAACTAACTCCAAATAACGGCTCTTTCGCCCCATGGTTTTTATACGTCTTACGAGTTTGTTCTGTCCCATATTCTTCCAGTTGTTGCATTACTTCTTCAAGTAACATAGGTCCACCTCTTTTATATATTTTGTTGACTTCACATATGTATGTACGATATATTCTACATTACTTTTTGGTTTTCCTATATTTATTTTTTAAATACGGTATGTGAAATTTTAAAACTGGCCTCAAAAAATCTTTTCATCTTTTTAGCCCATAACCATTTCACTTCCTAAGCAATGCAGTATAAGTTGGTCCAATCTATATCGTTGGACCGATAATCTATTAATAAGAATGACCTTTCTAAAGGAATGTTTAAAACGTATAAAAGCCACTTTCCTTAAATGAAGAGAAAAGGGCTTTTATAATTTAAAGTTACTTATTTCTATTTTTATGCTGTAAATTTTACTAATCCGCAATTACTCATTTTCTTTTTTCTCTTTTCTTTCTTCGGAAGGTTCTTCAGTTGGATCTGGCTCCTGTTCATCCTTTTTATTTAACTCATTATTTTTTTCTTTAGAAGGATCTTGCTGTTTATTCTCATCCTGTTTTCTTTGCTCAGAAGGTTCCTCCGTTGGATCTGGTTCCTGTTCATCCTTTTGAGCTGTATTACACCCAAATAGCAGTCCTACTGTAAATATGCTTGTCATACATATAGAAAGTATTTTTTTATACTTCAATTAAAGCACCTCCTAAAATTAATATCCTTTGTAGTGTTTCCTATTAAAGATTAAGATTATCCATTTTTTTATCCCATTTATTCAAAACGCAATTATTATAAAATCTTGCATACTTTTGGACAAACTTTTTTGCGCTTGTAAAAAAGTTTTTTTGCATTTCCCCCTCTAAAATTGCTAATATAGTAGAGTAGAACTTTTATAGAGAGTAGGAAAATTATGCACAATGGAATTCGGATGACAACTTTAATGAAAAGGGCTCTGTTGATTTGCGCCGGGGTATTATTTACATACGAAGCTGCTTACGGATCAACACATATCGCTCTAGCAAGTACAGAGGATGACGCTAAGTCTGTTCAACTTGTAAGTGAAATTCAAACATCCCTTGCTCCGAAAGAAGCTCCAAAGCACTATAATGGGCAAGTTAGAAAAGTCGCTTACTTAACATTTGACGATGGTCCTGGAAAATACACAGCTGAGCTTTTAGATATGTTAAAGAGCGAAAATGCAAAAGCAACATTCTTCTTAATTGGTTCAAACGTGAAAGCTTTCCCTGATCTTGTAAAACGTGAAGATGCTGAAGGCCACTATGTTGGGATGCACAGTATGACTCATAACTACAAGAAACTTTATACAGAAGGTCACTACGTTGATGAAATGAAGGAAGACCAAGGCTTAATCGCTGGAGTTCTAGGTAAATCACCAGTATTAACTCGCCCATCTTACGGCTCAATGCCAGGATTAAATGAAGCCCTTCGCAACAAAGTTGTTGAGAACGGTTTAAAAGTATGGGATTGGACAATTGATTCATTAGACTGGAAATACAACAAAATGCCAATTGATGCTGCTTCAGCTAAAATCGTAGAAAACGTTCTAGCTGGTGCTACAAATCCAACAGAAGTTATTCTTATGCACGATATTCATCCACAATCAGTTAAAGCAGTACCTGGAATTATTAAAGGGCTGAAAGAAAGAGGATATGAATTAGAAAGCTATCATGAGAACGAACACTTCCCATTAAACTTCTGGCATGATAATCGTATTTAATGAAAAAGACTTGATTTCCTCTAGTAGGTTATCAAGTCTTTTTATTATCGTTTTGGGAATTTCTTTCGCTGCTCTTCAATAGAACGAATAATATTCTCTCTATTATCTTGAGTGATACTGATAGAGAATTCGTACTCCTCTTCCTTACACCATGAGGGATTAAGTTCCAGCGATAAGCGAATGATAAGGTGAAACTCCCCATCTTTTTCTCCCATAAATTCAAACGCTAAATTTGGCTCGATGAAATCTAGTTCGTTATATGTAGGGTTTGGTAATGCTTGAAACCATTTTATCATGTACTGTAAGTCGAAAGTTTGTAAAAATGGATCCATCGTTTCAAAAACTTTATTTTCTTCTGATAGTTTCGCCTTTACTCTTAACCAATTTCTATCACACTCGTCTTTTGCATCTTTATATTGGTAATTTACAACCTCTAAATGTAATGATATTTTTTCATTTTTAAAATTCATGAATATCCCCCTTCTATCTCTGGAT
>NZ_JBFPJI010000200.1:0-6248 GCF_040838205.1 Bacillus sp. S4 | reverse complement strand
GTACGTAGTAGGTATCTTCTTTCTTCATTAATGGGTATTTTTAGTGGATGCTGTTATATAGAGCTGAGTTTTATGCTTATATTTTAGTATGTAATTCCACGACAAATTCATCTTTTCTTTGCCACCTTTTTTTTCTTAAATATGTGACCTTTTCAAGCGCTGACTTAAGTAGGCGATTTTTCTTTTCTATATCTTCGGTCGCATAGTATGCTTCTAATACATTTTTAATTTTGGGAACAAACTCATGTATATGTTTTTCTTTTTCTAATACATGCTTAATTTCGTGCTCAAGGTGCTTAATTTCTTCTTGTATAGTTTTTAAACGTATTACAATGGATTTCTGTCGTTCTAAAAAAGTTTCAATATCGTATACACCTTTCTCTAACAAATCATGGAGGGTATTTTTTTGTTTTTGCAAATCATTAATTTGATGTTCTTTCTTTTCTAAAGCTTTTTTTTGCATATTAATGTTATTCGTTGTTTTCTTTTTTTGTACCATGTTCTCTTGTATCTCAAAGCTTTCAATAATTTGTTTTAATCCGTCAAGTATACGCTGTTCAACAAGTGCTAAGGAAGCTCCTTTTTGAATTCCTTTACAAGACGGTTGTACACAGCGAACTTGGGGGTTAGGGCGATCTTTTCGTGGCTGATAAAGCATGGAATGACCACATAATTCGCATAACAAGATTCCTGCCAATGGATTGGAAAGTTTTTTTGTTTTGATTGTTGGAGGTCTCCAACGTTTGCTATGAGCCATATTGGCTTTTTGAAATAACTCTTCTGATACAAGTGGAGTATGAGCATGATCGTGTCGTTGCCATCTTTCCTTCGGTACTTTTTTACGAATGTACTTCCCATTTTGTTTGGTATAACGTATTTTCCCCCAAATAATGTGACCAAGATATACTTCGTTTTTTATAATGGAGGAGATAGTTGAAGGATTCCAATATTCACCTTCAGGAGGAGAAATACCCAACCTATCTAATTCTTGGGCAATTGCCTGTCTTCCCATTCCATTCGCCATTAATTCAAAAATTTTTGGTATCACCCAACTCTTTTCAGAATCAGGATAAAGTTTTAAATTATTATCTCGTAAGTATCCAAAAGCTGGCACGCGAGAGATAGATTTTCCTTCTTTTGCAGAAACCCTTCTACCACGCTGCATACGTTTAACAATTGTTTTTAATTCTTCTCGGGCAATTAAAGATTTTATACTAAAGGTCAACTCTTGATTTTCATCATTGGGATCAATAATTTCTGTTGGAGTAATAATGAATGTCTCTGAATAGCGAAACACACGATAAATCGTTCCCTGATCTACCATATCCCCACGACCAAGACGGTCTAAATCCATTACTAACACAGCATTAGCGATGCCTGATTCTACTTCGCGAAGAAGTTTTTGCATCATAGGTCTTTCAGATATATATTCACCAGAAACAACTTCTTCAAAAATATCAATAATATTATGATGCTCTTTGTGAGCGAGTTCTAATAACTGAGTACGATGACGTTCAAGTGTATCATAATGTTGTCCGTGTTCCATCGCCTTTTTTTCTTCTTCAAGATCTTTTCGACTTTTACGTAAATAGATGAATACATCAAGTTCTTGTGGACGGTACATTAGTTTCACCTACCAGCTTGTCTATTATTATTGTTATAAATATGTATGGCTAGCTTGTCCTATGAAAATGATAGTTCGTCTTTTTTCCTGTCTTGCATACATATAATGCAAGGGGGGATATGATGAAAGAATTCCAATTTGGTAATACAAAAGTCATTATCCATTCACCACTTGCATCAATGGAAAAAGAAGAACAAAAAGAATGGTTCCAACAAGAGTGGGAAAAGAAAAATCCAATTTTAAGGTCTATAGTTGAAGCGGCAGTGAGTTGTCAGGAAGACGAAAAATAAAAAGAGCATCCTCTTTCTTTAAGAGGTATGCTCTTCTTTTTTTGATTAAATTATTCACTAACATAAATAATTGTTTTTTATTGTGAATAGTCTTTTTAGTTTTGTAAATAATAATCCTGATCATTGTTATCGGAGGTAGGTGATACCTGAGATAGATAAATACCTTTTTCTAAGGTTTCTAATAAGTAGTATCCAAATGCTTCATTCTGTTGCATCAAGCTATGTAAGAGAGTGCTTGCCCGAGCAATTCTATATTTTGTTTCATCTTGTATTAAGGAAAAGTTATCTATTGTAATGAGGTGAAGTTCATCTTGCAGTTTTTGTAGTAGTGAAAGTTGAATGGTATCTGTTTTTCCTGTCTCAAGATTACTTAAATAAGCTGGTGATACACCAAGCTGTTTTGCAAAGGTGTTTAGTCCAATGCCTTTTTGAGTACGTAGTGTACGAATGTGTTTACCAATTTCATTTATCATAAGAATAACCTCCACGGATTTATTGAAAGGAATACATAAAATGAATAGGCAAAAGAAAATTACAATTACATCAGTAAGTTATGTTCATGATCCAGAATCAGCTCAAAAATGGTTTGAAGCGTATATCAAGATTGTTGAAAAAGAATTAGTTAAAGCAATTAATAAGGACTAGCCGCTATTTTTGATACATACAGTGTAAATAGAACATCATGAGAGGAGGTCCTGAATTGAAGACCGTTGCATATTATAGAAGTTCAATTGATTCTCAGGAAAACTCAATCGGGATGCAACAAAATTCAGTTCTCACTTGCTCCATTGATATGGCATTGATTATCGATGAAGAATATATCGATGAAGCGGTATCAGCCCGAAAAGTCAGTTTAAAAAAGCGTCCAGCCCTACAAAAATTACTACAAGATATCAACAATAACGATGTCGGAACCTTATTCTTATTTAAGCGAGATCGACTAGCTCGAAATGTGATGGAGTATTATGAAATTTATCAAATACTAAGAAACAAGAAAATAAATGTTATTTTAACTGCACCGAATGAGCCACCAGTGTACTACACACCAATTGGTGAATATCTTGAATTAATTATGGCGGGTATGGCCCAACGTGAAGGCGAACAAATTATTGAACGTTTAAAGCAAACATTAAAGTCAAATTTCCAAAGTGGTAAAAACCCAGGACGTCTTCCGTATGGTTTTAAATGGAATAAAGAAACGAAAGAAATTGAATTGGTTGATGAACAAGTACAAATTGTTAAAAGGATTTATCAAGAACTTGTATCGGGAAAATATGAATCCTTGAAAGAACTTTGTAATGTATTAGGCTTGAAGGAAAACGGTAAGTCTTGGACTTCGGCTGATATAAGAAAAATTGCATTAAACCCGACATATATTGGATTGCGTACTATGAATATTTTTGGTGAAGATGTTACTAGTAAATATGAAAGACTTTCCATTATTGATAAGAATACATGGGAAAAAGCATGTAGTATTGTCACCGTTTTATCTCCCAAAAAGATTCATCAAGATTATGTATTCGAACAAGTGTTATTTCCATTGCAAGACTTACTAATTTGTTCGAAATGTAATGAATCATTACAAAAAATAAAGGCTAGAAGAAAAGAAAATTTAAAATATAAATGTTTAAACCATTCTTCAGTTTACGTTTTTAAGAGTACAATCGAACCATTAGTCTTTGAACGCTGCAAAGAATATTTTCATAGCCTACTCACTTCTCATTTCCAGGAATTATTTAATCGATATGAACAGAATGCTAAGAAGCAAGTAAAACAGAAAATACAAACCATTGAAGAAAAAATCCAGCTTATGAATGAAAAGTTAATTACAAAAGTAGATACGTGGTATCACGAAACTGATGCACCTTATAAGGAACAGAAAGAAATCGAAATTATGGTGCTGTATGATGAGCTGGCAAAATATAAAAAACAAAAAGAACAGGTAATACAGGAATTAAGTGATGTAAAGCAATTACGTGAAAAGGTAAGTAATTATCAATCCTCTATGTCGTTGTCCTATGACGAGATCAAGGAGAATCGAAAGTTAGGTTCCTTTTTTCGAGATTTAATACAGCAAGTCAAAACTGACGGGAAGGAATGCGAAATTGTTTTTAAACACCCATTCTTACGTACTCAAGAGGTGTTAACATCATGAAGCTCTCTTATATATTACAATCAAATATGAAAGCTGCTTTTTACGGGCGGCATTCTACTGATAAGCAGGACATGGATATGCAAATAAATTCTGTTATGGAAGTAGTTCGTAAATATAATTGCATTCATACTCATTCCTTTCTTGATAAGGCTGTTTCAGCTCGTAAAAATAAACTCACTAGTAGAAAAGAACTTGAAAACATGTTTGAAGCGGCGAAACGACAAGAATTTGATTTTGTGATTGTTTATAAAAGTGATCGTCTTGCCAGAGATCCTCTTGAACATCAAACTATTCGTATTGTCATGAAGACACTTGGTATTCCGATTATTATTAGTTCGACTGAAAGTGTGTACAGTACTGATAATGATTTGATTGTGCAACTCATGGAGGATGGTTTTACTAAATATGAAGTAGACACCATCATTGCAAGAACACGATCGGGACTAGAAAACAAAGCAAAACAAGGAAAATGGCTTGGTGGAAAACCACCATTTGGTTACACATATGATAAGAATGGTGGGCAATTTATTGAACACACCGAAGAGCTGTGCTATGTAAAAGAAATCTTCAATTTATATGTAAATGGTCATGGGTTTCAGTATATTGCTAATACACTCCCTAACGGTTCCCGCCGCGGAAAAGATTGGGGGAAAGAGAATGTAAAGGTGATTGTGCTTAATCCTTTTTATTGTGGTTTATTATCATGGCGCCGACAAACAGATGGAAAGCAAAATGCAAGGGATATTTGGATTGAAGCACCAAACCACTATGTGAAGCCAATCATTTCACGAGCGACATGGGAATCATGTTGGCGTATTTATTCAGAAAAACGTAATGGCAACATGGTTCCTAAACATTACAAAACAAGTTTTTTGCTACAAGGGTTGCTTTCTTGTGAAAAGTGCCAAGAATTAATGAAAACAAAGAATCAACAAACAGTAAGTTCTACAAATAAACAGTATGGAGGGAAAATTTATTCCTGTCCCAACTGTAAATTAAGAATAGATGCAGACCTCCTTCATGATAAAGTAGTGAATCAAACACTTACTGATGTGAAAATAAGCGGATTTCATAATGTATATCATGCGATAGAACAAAAAATTCAGTATGAGATACAAGAATTGAATAACAATATTCAAAAGCATCAGCGTCTTTTCGAAAGCTACACCATCAAACTTCACAATATTACAGAAGAACTTAAACAACGTATGAAAAATAACGATGATAAACGTTTTTTGAAGTCTTTAGCGATTTACCGTTTGGATGTACAGCGAAAACTAGATGGAATCGTACAACAAATAAACCACTTTAAACAGCAAATCACTCTCAAAGAAAAAGTTGAAAAAAGCAAAGAAACATGGTTACATACCTTGAACGAAGTATTTCAAGACGATGTGAAACTTCAAGAAATAAGCGATATGGATAAAAGACGATTTTTATTACCTCTCATTCAATCTGTATCTATTAAAGAAAATAAAAAGCGTAATGAATATGATATTTCACTACAGTTACGAACAGATTTTTCAAAACGTGATGTGAAGAATCAAATCAGCTTAATTTTGTAAAACAGCTATCGAAATCGGTGGCTGTTTTTTATTTTTGATGACATCGGTATTTAGGTCGAAATGTAGATGGGGAATTTTCTTTTACTCGGTGGTTAGGGGGGAGTGGTATACCACTCTACCCTAATCACCGAGTTTGATACTCTTGAGAAAGAGCTTGTATCTTAAGGATAAAGGGTTTGTCTTTATTTATTATTATGGACAGTGATTTAGAGAAATAAACATACTCGGTGATTAGGGGATAGGTAACTATTTAAAACATTTGAGAGCTCGGTAATTGGGTAAATAAAAAATGCCTTATCATTTTCCCTGTAAGGAGGCATGAGGGGGGCACCATACATACCCATCAACTTAAGAAATTTTATTACCCCCCAAGTAAAAAAAAACGTTATTCTTTCTAAACAAGCTAGATTAGAAGGAATAACGTTTTCTGTGAATTATGGATATAAATTTATCTTAGGTTGATAGAGATGTGGTACTACCCCAATATTATAAAAGATTTTCCTTACTTCTTCTCTTCGAGAATTTTATCATATACATATTCCAAGTAAAATTTAAAGCACATTCTCTTGCTTAAAAGACCTATTTAATTAGGAATATTCTTTGTAATACAGTGA
>NZ_JBFPJI010000199.1:0-6308 GCF_040838205.1 Bacillus sp. S4 | reverse complement strand
ATATCAGATATTATAGGCAACGTTAGAGAAGGTATTAGTTGACTATAAACGTGGAATTATTCCCAAAAATATTGAGGGAGGGAATCACTTGGAAAAGGTAGATATTTTTAAAGATATTGCGGAACGCACAGGCGGTGATATTTATTTTGGAGTTGTAGGAGCTGTTCGAACAGGGAAATCAACATTTATTAAAAAGTTTATGGAACTTGTTGTTATTCCCAATATTGAAAATGAGTCAGACCGTCAAAGAGCGCAGGATGAACTGCCTCAAAGTGCTGCTGGTCGTACAATAATGACGACGGAACCGAAGTTTGTTCCAAACCAAGCGGTTTCTATCGAAGTAGATGAAGGTCTTGAAGTGAATATTCGATTAGTAGATTGTGTTGGATATACGGTTCCAGGAGCAAAAGGATATGAAGATGAGAATGGTCCGCGCATGATTAATACTCCTTGGTATGAAGAGCCTATTCCATTCCATGAAGCTGCAGAAATCGGAACACGTAAAGTAATTCAAGAGCATTCAACAATAGGTGTCGTTATTACAACAGATGGAACAATTGGTGAAATTCCAAGAAGAGATTATATAGAGGCAGAAGAACGCGTTGTAAATGAGTTAAAAGAAGTAGGAAAGCCTTTCATTATGATTATCAATACTGTACAGCCATATCATCCAGATACGGAGCAGTTACGTCAAAGTTTATCAGAAGAATATGATATCCCAGTAATTGCGATGAGTGTAGAGAGTTTAAGAGAAACAGATGTGTATAACGTACTTCGAGAAGCGTTATTCGAGTTCCCGGTTTTAGAAGTGAATGTAAACCTTCCGAGCTGGGTAATGGTGCTAAATGAAGGACATTGGTTACGCCAAAGTTATCAGGAAGCGGTTCAAGAGACTGTAAAGGATATAAAACGTCTTCGTGATGTGGACCGTGTCGTTTGGCAGTTTAGTCAATATGAATTTATTGATCGAGCAAGTCTAGCTGGCATTGATATGGGGCAAGGTGTGGCAGAGATTGATTTATATGCGCCAGATGAATTGTATGATCAAATTTTAAAAGAAGTAGTAGGAGTAGAGATTCGAGGGAAAGATCATTTATTGAAGCTTATGCTCGATTTATCTCATGCGAAAACAGAGTATGACCAAGTGGCGGATGCCCTGCGGATGGTAAAACAAACCGGATATGGAGTAGCAGCGCCTGCATTAGCTGATATGAGCTTAGATGAACCGGAAATTATTCGTCACGGTTCAAGGTTCGGTGTTAAATTAAAAGCGGTTGCGCCGTCTATTCATATGATTAAAGTGGATGTAGAATCAACATTTGAACCGATTATCGGTACTGAAAAACAAAGTGAAGAACTAGTTCGTTACTTGATGCAAGATTTTGAAGATGACCCGCTATCAATTTGGAATTCTGATATATTTGGGCGCTCTCTTAGCTCTATTGTTAGAGAAGGAATTCAAGCGAAGTTATCACTAATGCCAGAAAACGCTCGTTATAAGTTAAAAGAAACGCTAGAAAGAATTATTAATGAAGGATCTGGCGGATTAATTGCGATTATATTATAAGAAAAAAATCCCTCTAATTGCAGAGGGATTTTTTTCTTTTTGAGTTCGTAATAGAAAAATAAACAGCCATTATCTAATATTTTGTTGTAAATTGTCAAGTTTCATCAGAAATTCACATTTTAAGAGTAACAATTTCCTTAAAAATATTGAATTATAAAGGAGAATCGTATAATATAGGCGTTGATAATGATTTATCTACATCTTTGTAGTATAGAATTTGCAAAAATTGCCTACAAATGAAAGTAAGACTCATTTTATGATCATTATACAGTCTTATCTTTGGGAGGAGGTGAATGGCATGAACAAGACAGATTTAATCAATGCTGTTGCAGAAGCAAGTTCCCTTTCTAAAAAGGACGCAACAAAAGCAGTGGACGCTGTTTTTGATTCTATCTTAGAAGCTTTAAAACAAGGTGATAAAGTACAACTAATCGGATTCGGTAACTTCGAAGTTCGTGAGCGTGCGGCTCGTAAAGGTCGTAACCCACAAACAGGTGAGGAGATTGAAATCGCTGCAAGTAAAGTACCTGCATTCAAACCTGGTAAAGCGTTAAAAGATGCGGTTAAATAATCCTTACATATTAACAGGGAAGAAGAGTTTCCTTTTTGGAAACTCTTCTTTTTGCTTTTAAAAACATAAATATGCTAGAATGTGTTCGTATCACTTTTAGGTTTTTCGGGAGGGCTAGCGGATGGCAAAAGTTAATTTAGAACAAATTGAACATGCAGTACGTCTTATTTTAGAGGCAATCGGAGATGACCCAAATCGCGAGGGAGTACTTGATACACCGAAACGTGTTGCGAAAATGTACGCAGAAGTATTCTCAGGGATGCATGAGGATCCGAAAGAGCATTTACACAAAGTATTCGGAGAAGACCACGAAGAGCTTGTATTAGTAAAAGATATACCATTCTATTCGATGTGTGAGCATCATCTTGTTCCGTTTTATGGAGTTGCTCACGTTGCATATATTCCGCAAGGTGGAAAAGTAACAGGGCTAAGTAAATTAGCCCGTACTGTAGACACAATTGCGCGTCGTCCGCAACTACAGGAACGAATTACATCAACAGTAGCTAACTCTATTATGGAAGTACTAGAGCCGCATGGTGTAATGGTAGTAGTAGAAGCAGAGCATATGTGTATGACGATGCGTGGTGTGAAAAAGCCTGGTGCGAAAACAATAACGACTGCGGTGCGCGGCGTGTTAGAAAATGATGCAGCAGCACGTAGTGAAATTTTATCGTTTATTAAGACGAAGTAAAGAAAAGCGGGAAACTGCTTTTCTTTTTTTTATATACAAAAAAATGATATAGTTTTAGTGTTAAAGAGCAAGAATATAAAGGGTGAAAATTACTTCTGCCTTTTGTGGAAATGAATGTTTGTAGTTGTTAGAGACGAAGATAACTCGTATGAATGAAAGGTGAGGCTTTATTCGGGGGCAGTTTGGCAGAAGTAGCCAAGTTTTGATTATAGAAAATAGAATGTATGTGTTATAATAAATTTTATGAATTAGAAAACAAGGGTGATTTTTTGTGTGTGACATCTACGGAGGGTATGCGGGTATTAAAGAAAAATTGATGGAGAAATTACGCCATCCTTATTTTATAAACTATATTGAAGAACCATTTATTGATGAAGAAAAAATAGCGCTGTTATACGGTGCATTAAAAAGTGCAAATATACATAAAGAACAAATTGCTCATTATGTAGTAACGATTATGCTTGTACAAATTGCTCTTGATACACATGAAAAAGTATCAAATAAAGCAAACGAAGAGACGAGTGGATTCCATAAGCGTCGTCAATTGACAGTTCTTGCAGGGGATTATTATAGTGGTCTATACTATTACTTATTGTCAATGAATTGTGATATTATCTTAATTCGTGCACTTGCTGAAGGAATTAAGGAGATTAATGAACATAAAATTATGCTATATCAAAAAGCACATGTGGCGATTCAAGACATAATGGAAAGTGTAGTAATAATTGAATCTGCGCTTTTGCAAAAAACATGTGATCATTTTCATTTATCTAATTGGAAACCATATATAACTTATGTGTTAGGAAAAAATCGTCTTCAAAAAGAGTGTCAATTGTATGCGGATAAACAAAATTCACCTGTTTTTCAAGCGGTCCAAAAAATCTCATTGGATGACGATAAAAATCTAGAAACAGTTATTAATGAATGGCTTATGGAAATGAGAAAGCAGGAAGAAAATTTTTTAGAGAATCATACAGAAGTTAATGAGATAATTTCTATGTTAAGAGATAAATCAAGGACATAAGCAACTTTACATTGGAAGAAGGTACGAGCATGCAACAATCAAAAGAAGAAAGAGTACATGACGTATTTGAGAAAATTTCTGATAAATACGATGTGATGAATTCTGTAATTAGTTTTCAAAGGCATAAGGCATGGCGTAAAGAAACGATGCGAATTATGGATGTGAAACCTGGGAGTAAAGCACTTGATGTATGCTGCGGGACGGCAGATTGGACAATTGCACTAGCGGGAGCTGTAGGGGAAGATGGGAAGGTTTACGGTTTAGACTTTAGCGAAAATATGCTAGCTGTAGGTAAACAAAAGGTAGAAGCTTTAGAATTAAAGCAAGTAGAACTTATGCATGGAAATGCAATGGAACTTCCTTATGAAGATAATACATTTGATTATGTAACGATTGGTTTTGGGTTACGTAACGTTCCGGATTACATGCAAGTATTAAAAGAAATGACGCGTGTAGTAAAGCCTGGTGGAAAAGTAATTTGCCTGGAAACATCCCAACCAACGATGATAGGTTTTCGTCAAGGATATGTCTTATACTTTAAATATATCATGCCGTTATTTGGAAAGATGTTTGCGAAAAGTTATAAAGAATATTCATGGCTTCAGGAATCTGCTAGTACATTCCCAGGGATGAAAGAGTTAGCAAATATGTTTGAAGAAGCTGGGCTTAAGAATGTGCAAGTGAAACCATTTACTTTTGGTGTAGCAGCTATGCATTTAGGTATTAAACCAGAATCAAAATAGAAAAAAGAAAAAAGACGTTTTAGGTTAAGGTGAACAATATGAAGTTACAACTTATGTACTCTTTTTTACGATCGGATATTAATGTTATAGAAAAAGAATTGAAGAAGACAGTTGCTTCTGAGCAGCCGTTAGTAGAAGAAGCGGCATTACAGCTTATTGAAGCAGGTGGGAAGCGGATTCGCCCTGTTTTTGTTTTGCTTGCAGGGAAATTTGGGGATTATAAGTTAGATGCAATTAAGCATGTTGCGGTTGCATTAGAACTTATTCATATGGCTTCGCTTGTTCACGATGATGTCATTGATGCTGCGTTTTTACGACGCGGTAGCGCAACAGTGAATGCGAAATGGGGAGATCGTATTGCAATGTATACAGGAGACTACTTGTTTGCGAAGTCTCTTGAATGTATAACAAATATAGAAATTCCAGATGCACATCAAGCGTTGTCTCATACAATTTTAGAAGTTTGTAAAGGTGAAATCGAACAAATTAAAGATAAGTATAACTATGATCAAAATTTAAGAACGTATTTAAGAAGGATAAAACGAAAAACAGCATTGTTAATCGCCGCGAGTTGTCAGTTGGGAGCGATTGCTGCTGGTGCTAATCGTGATACTGTAAATCGTCTATTTTGGTATGGATATTTTGTTGGTATGTCTTATCAAATTATTGATGATATTTTAGATTTCGTATCGACAGAAGAGAAGCTTGGAAAGCCTGCTGGTGGTGATTTATTACAAGGTAACATTACATTACCTGTTTTGTATGCCATGGAAGATCCAGTTCTTCGTCAGAAAATTACATCTGTGCATGAAAATACAACAGCAAGTGAAATGAAAGAAATTATTGATGATATTAAAGCGAGCGAAGCTATTGATAAAGCATTTTCGTTTAGTGAACGTTATTTACATAAAGCATTAGAAATAATAAAACCACTCCCTCGTGGACAGGCGAAGTACGCGTTGCAAAATGTTGCAAAGTATATTGGAAAACGAAAATTTTAGTGATTTTTCTAAAAAATAAAATAATCTCTCTATTTCAAAACTATTGCACAATTGTGATAAGGGTGTTACTATGTGTGTGGGGATATACAATTACATACATAATTCAGAAGTGGAGAGATTTTTTATGGAAAAAACATTTCTAATGGTAAAACCAGACGGTGTACAACGTGCATTCATTGGGGAAATCGTAGCTCGTTTTGAGAAAAAGGGCTTTCAATTAGTTGGTGCAAAATTAATGCAAGTTACTCCGGAAATTGCTGAACAACACTACGGTGAGCATAAAGAAAGACCTTTCTTTGGTGAATTAGTAGACTTTATTACATCTGGCCCTGTATTCGCAATGGTATGGCAAGGTGAAAATGTAGTAGATACAGCACGCAATATGATGGGTAAAACACGCCCACATGAAGCTGATATGGGAACAATTCGCGGAGATTTCGGTGTAACTGTTGCGAAAAACATTATCCACGGTTCGGATTCTTTAGAAAGTGCAGAGCGCGAGATTGCTATTTTCTTTAAGGAAGAAGAATTAGTAGACTACTCAAAATTAATGAATCAATGGATTTACTAATTATTTTGAAATAATTTGTAAACGCTTTAATAACTGTGATAATAGTAAAAAGTGCAAGAAGAATAGGGGTATTCTTCTTGCACTTTTTTTTATTTCGATCAGTTACGAAGTTAGGACTGTTATGATATATTGGTATGTAA
>NZ_JBFPJI010000198.1:0-6327 GCF_040838205.1 Bacillus sp. S4 | reverse complement strand
GCTTAATACTTTATATCTAAAATCTAATAATGAATAATAAAATAATATTTGTTGATCTTCTTCGATATGACTTATTTTCGATTCGATTTCTTCTTTTAATGTTTTTGATTGCACAAAATCTTGGTTTAACATAAATTGAAACCAAATATCTAACGAATTTTTAATTTGTTCTTTAGTTACTACAGGTGTGCTCATAGCTACCCCATCCTCCTCGTTTCTATCTATGATTATCATAATTCCACAAAATAACAATAAAATTCCTTCTTCGAGTGTGGTTGATAAATAACTTTCAGAATATTCATTCCAATGAAAATGATAATATGTTAAGGTACCTACATAAATAAAGATATACATAATAATTTAAAAAGAAAGGGGAAAATCATGGGAGTTTTTGGGTAGGGAATAATAATATTAAGATCAAATCAGTATCCTAAGTTAGATGGCCTAAAACTTAATGGAGACTATATTTTAGAGGTGCCAGCATCTAATAAAAACATTAAAAACATTAAAAATATAGAAAAGTATAAAGAAATAGCTGAAGAATACGGTGTAACATTAAGATTTAGGGAGGAATAATTATGAGCTTAAAATTAAAACCTGAAATAGAAACAGCACTAAAAAAAATTGACTTTGTTAATAGATACACAGAACTTTCTTCTTTTTCGAGAGAAAATTATGATGCCGAAGAAATCATTCCTAATCCCAATATTGAAGACATTCAACAAATACTTGAAAAGCTAGGTTATAAATCAGTTTATGATAAAAAAGAAAAGTTTTTAAAAGTTGGAGAACTAGGTGATAAAAAAGAAAATTTATTTTATTTTAATATTGGTATTAAAGTAAACGTTCTGGATTTTACTTGGGTAGTTTATCATAATGATGAACTAAGATTAGGTAGTCCATGGAGTCTATATTCAAGACTTTTAATTTCTCCAGATACTAGAATTAAGCCAGTACTATTTAGCGATTATGACAGCTTAGAAAAAATTTTAAAAATTGCTTTAGGTATGTATGAAGATTTTAAACAAGAATTAATTCCTATCTATTCATAATTTTATATTTAAGAAAGGCAATCTTATCTTAAATATAAAAAAAGAAAATCCGACTCACAAGAGCCGGATTTTCACTTCATAAATACATATGCCTCGCTAGCAGTTACATAGTATGTTTTACCTTTGTTGTTGTGTACTTTTGAAACCACCTATTATTTAATAATTACATGTTCCTCACGAATCCAACGATTTCCACCGATATCAATATGCCCATCTTGTCTATTAAATAATTGATACGGCTCACTTCCATCCACAAAACCAATGTCATTGCCGTTCGGTCCATCGTAAATTCGGATTTGATACCCTGGCCAATATTTAGTGTATGCATAGAACCATTGAATATCAAAATGTTTTAGGTAAGCCCACTGTTTTTCATTTCCAAGGCAGATCATATTTTTTTCTCCACCACCCCAGTATCCTTTCTGGATTAAGTAAGGGATTTTTTGTGTAATACGTCCAGCGTTTTCTAAAAGTGATAACAATTCATTACCCATGAAGAAAAAGATTGTCGCTTCACGGATAGCGCTGTTGCTTCCAAACACTGTATCTAATTGCGCTGCCACTCCAACCAAAAGAAAAAGCACCACCTTTTTGGCGATGCCTTTGAAACCTACTTTACTTTTTGACTCTCCGTTGTATCCTGCTGCAATCATTCCAGTTAAATAATCAATAACTGCCATCGTCACTAAGATTTTCAATGTTGCATCCCATCCTCCTAAGAAATATCCACAGAAGCCACCAAAGGTAGCTATAAACGTTTTTATGAATACGTCGATACGTTCCACTTGTTTACCTCCTTTTTTATACTAAATAATTGATTGAAAAATGAATAGTTTTGTCAGTAGTGATGTTGTATATTTTTACATTACCGCCAGTTTCTACGTTAAATTCACATATAGAATAAGGTGGACCAGCAATAATAACAACATCTGTTATTTGTTGAGCAGGTCGCAATCCAGCTGGAACATTGAATACAACTTGCCCTTCTTTTATATTCTTTAAAGAGCCTATAACGGAAACTTGGTCGCCACTTCGTTTCGCTCTAGTAACTTGTCTTCCTTCAACGTTTGAAGCGTTAGTGATTGACATCTGAGTCCAATATGTATCGGTAGATCGTTTAAATCCTTGTACAGTAAAATCCCACCCTACAAAATCCTCTCTTGTGACATGATTTGTCCACCCTGTCCACCCGTTATTTCCGTTTAGATAATTTGTATAAAATCCACCTACACTATCTTTAGCGATTACAAAGCCAATATTATTCTGATTAAAATAAGAAATTCCCCTCCAAGGTTTGCTCGATGGAATTGTATTTTGCACACCTGTAGCACAATAAATTGTATTCATCCCAGCACCTTTTGCAGCTATTTCGTCGAGAATGTTCTTTGTGATATCACTAACAGAAATAGTTTGCCCACCTGATTCTGTTGTGATCTTTGGTACTTGAACACCTTTCGCATTAATTAATGTTGTTAACTCTACAAATTTGTTGTTTGTATCTATAATTCTCTTATTTGTATCATCAATTTCTTTTCGATATCCTGCCACTTGTTCTATAGCTTTTTCAAAATCAGAAATATAGTTTTCTATTTTCATATTTCCTTCTTTTACATCTCGCTTAAGCACAATTCGGATATCAGGGGTACTCGTTCGTTCAGCGTTTTTTTCCATAACAAAATAAGCAGTCCAATCGGCCGAAGTTGAAACTGCTTGAGATGTAAAAGTATATGAAAACACACCATTTTTCGCATCAATTATTTGAGCATCATCACGAATGAATGCCCCTGTATGATTTTTCGCTTCATATTTGACTGCATATCCAGTTAAATCAACACTATTCCCCAGTTCTCTTACATTTACAGTAATTTTCAATCCATTTTTATCATTTTGACGGGAACGAATTGTCTTTGTAAACACAGGATCTGCTAAGTCTATAATAATTTCCTCATTTCGCATAATTACACCCCTTTCTGACAATTCCTTTTCGTATGTCTAGACGGTCTTCTATGACGTTTTACTCTGTTCCTATGTTTTATATTCCCTTTAGGTTTTATAGGCTCTAATTCTTTCAACCTAGCATCAGTTCTTGTCACATGTTCTTGAAAAGCTTTTGTTAATTGTGAAAGCATTCCTTATAAGCCTACACCTGTTTCTTCGGATTCGTTTGGAATGACAATACCATAATGACAAACAATTAACTGTTTTAGATGTATGGGAAAAGTTAAAGCCTCTTCGTAAAGCTGAGTTAGGCTCTATATCCTTCCCCCATTTAGTTATAAAAAAATTAAAAGTATTAAGCCCGTAATGATTCAAAGCTACTATGCTGAACTTAAGGAAAAAGGACTATCAAATGGTACAATCAGCAATATCCATCGCTGCCTAAGGTGCATTTTCAAACACGCTGTAGAATGGGAAATCATACATGATAATATAATGAATAAGGTTAAAAAACCACGTGAAGAGCAAGGTGAGATGAAAACATGGTCCAGTGAGGAATGTAATCGATTCCTTCATTATTTAAAAGAAAAAAATAAAAAGTACTATATGTTCTTTTTACTCGCAATCTATACTGGTATGAGACGTGGAGAGTTACTTGCACTAACATGGAAGGATATTGACTTTGATAATAAACGTATCCTAGTTAATAAATCACTTGTAAAAACTGAAGAAGGACTATTTAAAGCTGCTACTAAAACTAAATCTTCTAATAGAAGTATTAGTATCTCTTCCTTTGTTGTAATAGAGTTACAAGCATACTACCTTTATAAAAAGAAAGAGTTTTTCCGCTGGGGTATCTCCTTGAATGAGGAGGCCTATATTTTCGCTGGCAATACGATTCATTGTCCCTTACATATAGATGCTCCTCATCGTTTTTTGAAAGACCATTATAAAAAAGCTGGTGTTCCACGAATTCGTATTCACGACTTAAGGCACACACATGCAACACTTATGCTCCAAGCTGGTGAGCATCCTAAAATTGTACAGGATCGCTTAGGACACTCTTCTATTCAAATGACATTAGACAAGTATAGCCATATCACACAAAACATGCAGCAACAGGCCGCAGAAAATTTTGAGAATGTAATAAAATCTTATGAAAACATCAAATAAAAGCCGAAAAATTCTAATGTGAGCAAAATGTGAGCATCGAGTTAAATCACCACTTACAAACCTTGATATAATAAGGTTTCTCATGCTATATCGTTGAATCTTGGGAGAAGAATGAGCGGTTTTAAGGTTGTTTATTTTGTATAACACAAAAATATAAAAGTGCTATAAACGCCCATTAAATAAGCGGTTATAGCACTTTTTATTTATTGCGCTATATTTCGTTATAAAAATTCACTTCATACTTTCTCACGTATTTTCATAGCATTTGTGAGCAAAATATGAGCGAAAAATAGTCCTTTAATTAAACTGTATTCACCAAAGAAAAAATTGAATTTTATTTAAGTATTATGCTTGATCTGATTGTAGAACATGTAATGGAGGCGGAATAATCCAACCTTTTTTCTTATTCAGACGAAGTAATATAGCTCCAGCTTGTGCTTTTTTCATATGAAATTGACCAAACATCATTCCAACATCTTCTCGAAGAGATTGTCCCATAGCTTGACTACATGCTACTAACCCAGCAGCAAGATCCATAGAAACTTTTGCAGCAATTTCCGCATCATTAATACGAGCTCCAGGAGGAATCGTTTCAATAGATGCAACTGGTCTTTCTGGAGGTGCTGGTGGTAATGCAACACCATTCAATTTTAATATATTTTTTAATTCTTCAACTTCTGATTGGATATCATTCTCTACAAGGTTTTCTAAAAATTTCTTTAAATCCTCGTCTCCTGTGTGGTTAATAAGAACTTGATATCCAGCAATTGCGCCTTGTGCCGCTGCAAGATAACTCCAAATTCCAAAGACTTCTCCGTAGTGCATTGGTTCATTTTGTGGATTTCCACTTAAAATACCCATAAAAATATTCCTCCTTAAAGAAATTAGACTTTTAGCAACAATACTTACTATAGAAAAAATTTTCCTAACCATGTTCTGGATTAAAGAAAATAAGTTCTTATAACTCATAAGGAACACCTTACCCAAATATAGTAATTACCTCTCATAGAATGTACCGTTACCAAAAATTTATTCTTATAAAGAATAAATATATTTCAATTAACTTAATCCATTATTATAAGTACTTTTAATAGTAAAAATTAAAGACGTCTATCATAATTTCAATTCAAATGGTTTTATATATTTTCAACCGAATATTGTCTAAAGGAACTGGAGACATTACTAAATACGAAAGGAGGGAAAACCATGAAGAAAAAACTTTCATCTATTTTAGGTGCCCTATTACTAACTATTATGATTTTTGGTACAAGTGTCCATGCTGAATACGATGGGTATAATACGGATAGAGTTAACAATAATAATATTACAACTCGCGTTAATGACAATAACATGAATAGAGTTAATAATGATGTGAGAACTCGAAATGTAAATACGACAAATGATTTAAATGATAATCGTGATAAAAATAATAATTGGGCTTGGCTTGGTTTATTGGGACTAGTAGGATTATTTGGTCTTAGAAAAAAAGACAAAGATCCAGAAACACGTTAATGTAAAACATTGCATTTAATTTTAAAAGATATTTATTTATCAAAAGGATGCAAAACGAATAAATTATGAATCGCCTTTAATAAGGCGATTTTTTATTTTTTAGAATCAATAATGATGTCACTTTACTCATAAGTTGGCCGAAAATTTTAATAAGAAGCATTATTTTGCCACAATTAAAAAGAACCATAACCTTGCCAAAACGGCAAACTTATAGTTCAAATCACACAAAAGTTACTTATTGCTATTCTAGTCTACGTTGCCTCGCTTAAACGAAAACTAGTATTATCCGAATAAATAAGTAAAGTTGTAGTTTTAAGACGAAGTGCTACCTGAACCGCCAAGTAAACCACCAAGGGACTTTATCAACTTTTTCAATACTGGTGTAATATCTTCTTCGGAAGTTATTCTAATACACGGTAATTCAACTTGGAGTTTCGTTCCCAAAAGAACAACTGTAATTGGAACTGGAATTGAAACACAAAGAGCTTCGTTTCCATCACATTGACACTTATATTGTTGCTGTTGTTGCGGTTGTTGCTGCTGTTGCGGTTGTTGCTGCTGTTGCCATTGTTGTAGTTGTTGCCATTGTTGTGGTCTTACCCCACATCCATCAACTTAAGGATTTAGACTATTCTTGAAGTTAAAAGCACGT
>NZ_JBFPJI010000197.1:0-6331 GCF_040838205.1 Bacillus sp. S4 | reverse complement strand
ATATAGAAACAATAAAATGTGGATCTCTTCTTTTCTCCGTCACGTTTATTAACTTGTCTATAATGTTAACCTCTAATGAAAGCGGTGTCAACAGAATTATTTCACATTTCCGTCACTTTTTTTGGTAATGTTTCCATAATTCTTTTTTCGATGTCGTAATTGCTGTCGCACCAGCATTTAACGCTCTTTCAACGTCTTCTACAGTTCGAATAAAACCACCTGCTAAAATCGGTACACCTGTACGCTCTTTCACCTCAGCAATGACACCCGTTAACGCACCAGGAAGCACCTCTATATAATCCGGCTTCGTCTTTTCTAGTAAATTACAGCTCTTTTCCATTGCGCTAGAATCAATTAAAAAGATGCGTTGAATGGAGACGACACCTTTTTGCTTCGCCTTCATAATTACGCTCGCCTTTGTCGATAATAACCCGTACGGTTTATATTCTTGGCATAAAAACTCCGTCGCATGCCCATCACTTTGTAATCCATGGATCAAATCAACATGTAAAAATACTTTTTTATTATGCTGCTTCGCGAGTGACACAACACTCTTCAATTGACCAACATGAATGTCTAAAATAACAATATACTCATACGAACTATGTAATAGCTTTTCCAAATCTTTAATTTGCCTCACTGCCGGCAAAATCTTCTGTTCATGAAATTCCATTCTAAATGTCCCCTTCTTTATATCATCCTATCCTTTATAGTACACAATTTGGGTGAAAAGAACAGCTAGTGTAGGGGATTTCTTACAAATCTTTCTCTTATCTATATATTTTCTTCAACTTATCAGAAACCGTACCACCTATAACCATTAATATGAGGGGTAAAAAATTCATTACATATGGTGCATCTGCTACAATTGTAATGCTTGCTCCTGCAAACTTATTTACCATCCATACAACGATTTTTGTAATAAACAAAAATACTCCCAGCATGAATAGACTATCAAAAAACACCTTCCATTTTGGATACGCTAATTGTTTACTATCTTCGATTACCTTCTGCGTCAACTCTTCATCGCTCCTCAACAACTCATCAATCGTAATACCGAACAGATCACTTAAATGAATAATAATTTCAATGCTCGGATAGTTCTTTCCCGTCTCCCATTTCGAAACAGACTGCCTACTTACATGAATTTTTTCAGCCAAATCATTTTGCGACCAATTTCTTTTTTCCCTTTCTTCTTTTAAGCGTTCGCTAAAAATCATACTGTTCTTATCACCTCTCTACGTCTAGTATGGGCAAATAAATGATGAAGAGTAAAGCTAGTTATTGTTGCATAGCCTGTGCAACTTGTGCGTTACACTTTAAAATAGCGCTATGCAGTATTTAGATTCCATATACTTTTCTTCTATAATAATTTCCCGAACAATAATACAAATAACGAATACTAGTAAAGACAGGACTAGACATAAAAAATACGCCATTCCTTCCTATCGTTCTCCAGAAAGAATAACGTAAATATTCATTTTTACCCATCGTTTTTCGGACTATATGAAAACCCAGGGTATTTCACAACGGGCCATTTCTCCTTACGCAAGGAATCCATCAATTCTGATCCAACATGTACATTACTTTCCACTATTTCTTTAGGAGTCAGTGCCATCCATTGATTTAACGATACATCTTCAAAACGGTTACTTTTAAACATCTCTAAAAACCATAATGTTTCATTGCCTGTGTTTTGAATATAGTGTCCAGTCGCAAACGGTACATATCCGACATCACCAGCTCTATAATCAAATGTACGAGCTGTACCATTTCCAAGAAACACCGTCATCCTCGCTTGCCCGGTAAGATAATATTGCCACTCATCATTATTCGGGTGCCAATGAAGCTCTCTCATTCCACCAGGCTCAATTTCAACGAGCGCTGCTGCGATTGTTTTGGAAATAGGGAAATTCGTAGAATCTACAATTCGAACGCTACCACCAGGTGTCTTAATCGGTTTTTGTTTTAACAGTTCATGTTTAAACGTTAAAGGAACTTCTCCTTCTGGCGACTGAACTTCCTGGCTCTCAAGCGAACCCGGCACCTCTCCTTGATAAATATAAACTTGATCTGAAGGAATGGAGTTAAAAGCACTCTCTGGTACTCCGAAGTTAGCCGATAGAACTTCTTTTGGCGTATGTGCAAACCAGTCGGAAATAGCTAAGGTAGATAAATCAGAAAAGTGTCCATTATCGAATGCGAGTAGAAATTCACAATGTTCCAATCCTTGGATGGAATGCGGAATTCCAGGTGGGAAATACCAAAGATCCCCCGGACCAACATCAGCAATAAAATTCCGTCCATTTTGATCAACTGCAGTTATTCGTGCCCGTCCTAAAAGCATATACGCCCATTCCGCTTCCTTATGCCAATGAAGTTCACGCACCCCACCGGCTGTTAAGCTCATATTTACCCCAGCAATCGTAGTCGAAACCGGAAGTTCCCGAATAGTAATCTCCCGAGACCACCCACCTTGTTTTAAGATCATAGAAGTGTCTGAGAACGAAAATTTCAAGTTAGGAACTAATCCCGCATCCGTAATAGGCGGCACGAGCATATTCGGATTTTGAATATCCCGCATAACATTACGTGGTCCAGAATCAATCGCACCTGCTCCATCACTGCGGATTGGTTGTGGTATACTCCCTCCTGTTTCATTAACAGTACGTTTTTTCATCATTACACTCCTTTTTCATCTGACTATTAAGTAAAAAGCCTCTATCATAGTGTATGAATTGGGCTTTGGATGGTTACTGTGACTATTAAGTTGAATCGGGAAAAGGCCTGTTTCTCCTTGTCTTTTTGCGCCAATAAATTGATATTCCATGTCGAATCGTTGATATATTTCCGGAAATAAAAAAGTGGATAACAAGATGTTATCCACTCTCCCATAATTATAATAAAACCGAATCTTTATCACTATCCTGATTCCGTTTCTCTCGTTCTTCTTCTAAGCGCTTCATATATACTTCGCCTTCTTTTTCGATAAAATCGTTATCCATCTCTTGCTCTTTTTTCGAAGTATATAAAACCATGTAGCCACTCAATACAATCCCAATGATTACAAGATAAATCCACCATGGTAAAATTTCCACTTTCGTTCATCCCTTTCCTTAGACAAGCCTTATTAGTTTCACTTTATGAGGAAAGAAGTGGATTTATGCTTAAAATTTCATTGTGGATTCTCCGCGAAGAACGCTTGTACATATTCCATAAACTCGATTGGCTCTTGACGGAACGGTGCGTGGTATCCTTTTTCAATGATATGAAACGTACTATTTGCAAATAACTGATGATACAGCTCACCATTATTCCAAGGAACGCTCTTATCGTGCCTACCCCAAATAATTAAAGTCGGCACCTTAATTTTATCCGCTTCCATCGCAATGCGGCGCTCTCTCATTTTCGTAAGCTGATCATAATGCTTTTTATCATCGCGACTATTTTTCACTTCATTTTTATTATAATCCGTAATCTCTGTTACAGTTTGTAAGTCCGTCGATAGTGGCGTCACTTCATAACTTTCTTTTTGCTGGAAAGATTCAATCCCTGTAGAATCCGCTAAAACGAGATGGGTAACCGCGTCCGGATATAGATACGCTAAATTAAGGGACATCTCTCCCCCCATCGAATGACCAAGTACCGCAAACTGATCATATCCAAGTTTCTTCATTAACTTATAATATAAATTCACTTGCGCAGGAAACGAATACTGAAAATCAACCGGCTTAGAAGAACGCCCAAACCCTAAAATATCAACAGCGATAATCGTATGATCTCCCGCGAGTTCCGGATAAATATCACTAAACCCATCTGAAGAACCACCAAACCCATGAAGCATAAGTAAAGGCGGTTTTCCCTCACCAATTTGCTTAAAATAAATCGTCTGTCCATCAATCTGCGCCATCTTCTCTTTCGTATTTATCTTCATCATAACAGTATCCTTCACTTCTTCAACCTTCGCAATCGGCTTATCGACGAAGTTACATACTACTAAAAAAACGAGCACAATACCGCTAATCATATAAAACTTAAACCGTTTCAAAATCCCCGTCTCCTTTCTCATGTTGCTATTTAAAGTTTTTACATTTTTTGGTTGTTTTATGATTAATTTTAATTGTAACTGAAATAGTTACAATTATACTAAAAAAATATTACTCACTGCTATTACCGATGGTTGTTATGTAACCATTATAGTTACGCATTAAAAGTAAGTCAATTATTTTAATGATAAAAAAACAAGCAGTTCCAGCGATTCGCTAAAACTACTTGCTCTTCTACTTATTATCTCTATTTTTACTCTTTAATAAATTCCTTAGTACTTCTCACTGTATCAATCGGACGAACTAATTTTTCGATTTCTTCACGCTTTGGCTCTAAGAACGGAGGTAAAGATAATTTCTCTCCAAGCGTTTCATATGGCTCATCTCCCATAAAACCAGGGCCATCTGTTGCAAACTCGAATAAAATTTGCGGCGCAACTCTTGCGTATAATGACTCAAAGAAGTGACGATTTACATAACCAGATGAAGGGAGTCCAACTCGACTTAGTCGCTCAATCCACTCTTCTAATACAGCTCGATCCTCTACGCGGAATGCAGCATGGTGCACTGTACCAAAACCTTGTTGTGCTTCAGGAAGAACCGTATTATGTTCTACAATGACAGAGGCACCATTTCCACCTTCGTTTACTTCAAACAAATAGAATTCTCCTTCTTGAGCAATCTCTTTAAATAATAGAACTTTTTCTAGTACTTCTTTGAAATAACTAAAGTTCGCGATACGAATAAATACAGGTCCTAATCCAGTAATTGCATATTCTAATGGAACTGGACCGTTTTGCCACGGTGTACCTGATTCTATCCCTTTATCCAATTCGTCAGAGATTAATTGATAGTGTTGATCATCAAAGTCAACGAAAGAAAGAGTTTTCTTACCGAATTGCTCTTTAATTCCTGTATGCTCCACTTCAAGGCGGTCAAAACGTTTCACCCAATATGCTAATGCTGCATCACTTGGAACTCGGAATGAAGTCTTTGAAATTTCATTTGTCCCGTGTACACCTTTCGGAACGCCCGGGAAGTCAAAGAATGTCATATCTGTTCCTGCACTACCTTTATCATCTGCAAAGAATAAATGGTACGTTTGAATATCATCTTGGTTTACTGTTTTTTTAACAAGACGCATTCCTAAAACATGAGTGAAAAATTCATAGTTCTTTTCTGCACTACTTGTAATCGCTGTAACGTGGTGTATTCCTTTTAATTGGTTCATTTTATATTCCTCCAATAGTTTTCATTTATATGTTAAAGTTGTATTTTTTCTTCTATTACTTCTCTTCAATCGGAGCTAAATTCGCTTCAATTTCTTCTCGCTGATCTTCTAAGAACGGCGGTAAATCAACTTTTTCTCCTAGATGCTCCACATCTCCATCAACTGTAAATCCTGGTCCATCTGTCGCAATTTCAAAAAGGATTCCGTTTGATTCACGGAAATATAAGCTTTTAAAATAGAAACGGTCGATAATTCCTGAAGAATGGAAACCTCTTTGTGTCACCTGTTCTTCCCAATAGGCAAGCTCTGCACTGTTTTTCACACGAATTGCTAAATGGTGAATACTACCGCGCCCCGGTTTTTCAGAAGGACCGTCCAAATATTTCACAACTATTTCTCCAAAGGCTTCTCCTTTGATAGACTGAAAAATTGCTTCTTCGTCATTTCGGCTAACCTCTGTATAACCAAACATCTCTGTAAGTGTACTCGCCATTTTATCAAGTCTACGCACTGTCATTTCCACAGAACCCATTCCTTGAATTTGATGTTCAGCAGGAACTTCCGATTTCTCCCACGTTTCCCAATGCGTAACTTTTTCCCCATTTGAAACGAGTAGCACGAAACGAAGACCTTCAGCATCCTCAAATTTCAAAGCAGGACGATTTGCATATGTTGTCATTTCACTATGTTTCACATCAAATTCCTCAAATCGTGCTTTCCAGTAATGCAAACTGTCCTCTGAAGGAACGAGTAATCCAATTCGAGTAATTGCATTTGTACCACGATATGTTTTTCCTACTAAAGGAATTTCAAAAAATGATAATTCCGTACCTGGGCTTCCTGTTTTATCTCCGTAAAATAAGTGATACATTGACGGATCATCTTGATTTACCGTCATTTTCACACGGCGTAAACCAAGCACGTTTTTATAAAAGTGATTATTTTCATTTGCATTTTTCGTAACCATTGAAATGTGATGATGCCCTTTAATTTCATACATCGGTGATTCCTCCATTTCATTTTACTAGTCAAGTGATAACTAAAAAAATAATAT
>NZ_JBFPJI010000196.1:0-6341 GCF_040838205.1 Bacillus sp. S4 | reverse complement strand
ACAGTCAACTGATGATTCTGAATTTTTAAACCGAAATAAAAAAGCCTTCTTTTTAAAGGCTTTTTGTACATAATGTTCCTATTATTTTAACTGCAAACAATTTGATATATTACTCTCCAAATGCTCACGTAAAGTTGAACCTGTATACTCTTCTCTAAATACACCTGCTCTTACGAATAAAGGAATCACTTCACTAAAGAATAAATCCAATGATTTTGAAGGACCGCCTGGAATTGCAATGAATCCATCTAGTGCCCCTGCTTCAAATCTTTCCATAATTTGTTTAAAAACGTCTTGTGGTGTGCCAATAGCGACCCAATGAGCAGAACCAACAACTTCTGGTCGTTCTAGTATTTGCTCAACAGTTGGTTCATTTTTTATGATGAAATTCCGTAATAATTCCGCATGTGTTTTACTACGTACAGTTTGATCTCTACTTGGTAGCATATGTTCAGTAACCTTACTTTCTAATGATATCCCTCTAACATCTAATCCGAGAACCATTTCGAGTAAAGCGTACCTCTTCTCTTTTGTAAGATGTTGATGAGCTTGCCTGTGCATTTCTAGCGCTTCTTCATATGAATCACCAATAAAGAAATATAAACCAGGCAATATACGTATATCATCTTGCTTTCGGCCATGCTTTTCTGCTCTTCTTCTTAAATCTTGACGAAGTTCGATTCCTGACTCTACATCTGGCATCGCGGCGAAAATTGCATCCGCAACAGAAGCAGCGAAATTCCGGCCAGACTCTGACGCACCCGCTTGAAATAAAGGCATTTCCCCAGAAATATGTTGCGGAACATTAAGTGGACCTTTCACCTCAAAGTGTTCCCCACTATGCTCAATTGGCTGTACCATTTCTCTAATTACGTCTGCGTTATCTACTTTCAAAACTTCATAAGGATGACTCTTCCAAAGTTTTCTTACTAACTCTGTACATTCTGCCGCTTTCGCGTATCGTTCCTCGGATGGTGGCATCCCTGCCTCACCAAAGTTTTCAGCACCATCAATTGATGTGACAATGTTCCATCCTACTCGGCCGTTACTAATCCAATTTAAAGATTGTAGTTGCCTTGCTAGTATATATGGTGGATAAAAGGATGTTGAAGCGGTCGTAACGACTCCAATCTTTTCTGTTGCATAAGCGATAGCAGTAAAAAGTAATGTTGGATCTAAAATTACATTCCCCTTATTACGTGCAATTAAATCTGGATGTGCCACTAAATAATCTGCTTTAAAAACAAAATCTAACTTAGCCTTCTCTGCCAGTTGTGCTAACTCTACTTGTTCATCGATTCCTGAATCAAACTTATTCTCTTCTTCTTTCTTTCTAGAAATCAAACATAACCCAATGCAAAGCTGTTTTTTTGTAGACATATGTACACACCTTCCCCTTAGTTTTTAATTCACCTAGTTAAACAAGTGATACGACCATCGCAGCTTCTATTCTTATTAAAGATAAAATGATATTGATAATCATTATCATTTTATGATGTAACTATAATAAAAGCAACAATAAAATGAAACTTTAATCAGAGGGGGGCCCCTCTGATTATTAGCCTTCACCAATCGGGCTTTTACGGGATTAAAAAAAGACTCCCACTAATGGGAAGTCCTTTATCTCAATATTTCATTCGCTTCTTTTTCATAAATTTTATCAAACGAAGTCATGATGCGCTGCGATGCTTGAATCATTTTTTGATTCGTCATTAAATCTGCCATCTCTTTCGTCATATCAACATTTGAATTTTCTAGCATATGATTTTTCACAATCCCTGTTCCATTCGGTAAATCAGCAACGTTTCCTTCTGCTAGTGTAAAACTTTTATTTTCACGTTGCACGAGACGAGCATTCGTTTCTGCATCTACTGTTTTCGTTTGCAAGCGGCCAATATTATTTTGTGTTACTTCATCGTATAATGTACCGTCTGCTTGTACAGCTATCTTTGCTCCTTCTGGAATACGAATACGTTCATTATTCTCACCCATTACGAAAGCACCAGATGCTGTTTGTAAATAACGATCACTATTTAATGTAAAACTACCGTCTCTCGTTAAAAATGTTTCATCATTTTTAGAAGTAACGAAAAATGATGATGTACCAGCCGCACCGTCGTCTAAAAAGAAATCTGTAGCACTATTTGTCATTTGTACATTTCCTTGTACTAAGTTCACATGCGTCGCAGCTGGTACGACAGCGTAATCGGCCGAACCGATATTTGTCGCCGATCCGTCTCCGCGGCGATATGTGTCTTGCACATCAAATACTTTAGAAGTCATGTTTTCTGCTTTAAACCCTGTCGTTTGGGCATTTGCGACGTTATTAGAGTGTACATTTAAACGCTGCATGTAATTCATCATACCCATAGAACCTATATAAAGACCGTTCATACTCGTTTGAATAAGGCAAGTGCCTTATTCTTCACCTCTCTTCTTACGATGTTTGTAACATTTGTTTTGCTAAATGTTCAGCTGTAGCGATATGTATATGTTGCTTCACGTCTTGTCCATCTGTCATTAATACAATTGGAGCTGATGATACAGCTGGAATTTTCAACAATTCACCACTGCTCGCTGTTTCATCAAATTTCGTAAACACGATACCATCAATATGAATATCTTTAAAGTTCGTAATGATTTCAATCATGTCTTTACTTTTCATAGAAGCTGATAACGTTAAACAAATATAATCTGGCTCTACTTGTCCCATCGTTTCAATCATTTCTTCAACCGTTTCTGACGTACGATAATTCTTCCCGGCTGTATCTATTAATATATAATCGACGCACGCTTCTTCTTTAAAATAAGTGAGCGCCCTTGTCATTGCTGCTTCATCTCGCACAGCGATTACTTCTGACCCAATTGTTTTTACGTAATCTTGTAATTGCTGCACTGTTCCAATGCGAGAGTGGTCCGTCGTAATAAAACCAACTGTTTTGTTCTTAGCGTGAAACTGCCATGCCATTTTCGCAAGTGTCGTCGTTTTTCCAACGCCAGTTGGACCGATTAATGCAATCGTTTGTACTTCTTTTTCAAATACGTTTTCAGTATTGAAATGAGATCTCATATCTTCCAATATGTATCCGATGACTTCCTCTTCTGTAATCATCGTTGCATTCTCAAACTTCACTTTTAATTTTTCAGCATATGCATGAATGAAATATTGTTCCACATCGTTTTGTTCTAACATCCGAATTACTTTTTGAATAATAAATGGCACAGATTCCTGCTTTTCTTTTTTAACAACTACCTCTTCTTTCTTGACAGGAATAGCTTGTTTCACAGCAGGCTGTTTTTTCGTTACTTTCGTCGCCTCCGCACGCTTCACAACGACAATCCCTTTTTCAAACAGTTGTAATAGTTTCTCTTTTTTTCTTGCCCATTCTTCACTATTTCCTGTTTGCATCGCTGCGTACGGCATAGAAGTCGTTACGTTTTCTAAATTGTGCAGTACCGATTGAATTCCATTTGCCTTCACAATTTCTTCTGAAGGTTCATTTATAACATCCATTAATTGGTCATGAAACTGAGCTATGCCTTCGTTACTTTCTTCCTGTTTATCTTCAGGAAAAGCGACTAACATTTCATAATTCTTCTTCCAAAAAAACGGGATGTTTCGTTTTACACTTTCATCGACAACGTAGTAATAATCTGTACCATATTGGTCAAATAACTTTCGATACAATTCATTTTTCGAAGCTGCTTTTATTCGCATTAACGCTTCTTTTTTTTCTGTACTTTCCATTACTTCACCCCCTACTATTCAATATAAGCAATTTGATCTACAACAATTTCTGGTGCTAGTTCACTAATACATAATACTTTAGCTTCTATTTGATAACGTTCAAGAAGTCTCACAATCGCAAACCTGAAATCTTTTCTGCGCGTTAATAATACTGGCTCTCTTCCCATTAAACGAGCTTGTTTGAAAACGCGCTGTACTTGCTCTACTACTCGCGTTTCTAAATCTAAATCCCAGTTTAATAAATAACCTTGATATGAATTATTAACAACATCCGCATCTAACTCGATTGAATCAGCGAAAAGCGCTGCATAAATTTTCCCGTCAGGATTTTTCGCACTCTCACAAATAACTTTTGAAATACATTCACGTACAAATGCAGTGACACCATCCACATGGTTTTGATAAATTTCTTTCCCGTCAATAATACCTTCAATAATCGTTGGTAAATCACGAATTGAAATTCCTTCTTTCAGCAGTTGTTTAATAACATTTTGAACAAGTGATAAATCGATTTCTTTCTTCTTAATTTCTTCTAATAAAACGCCATTATCAGTTTCAAGCGAGTTAATCAAGTCTTTCACATGTTGACGCTGAATTAACTCATGAAGGTTACGTCTAACGACAACATCTAAATGCGTAATTAATATGCTGAGTGGCTCTAACACTTGATAGCCTTTCATTTGTGCATCTTGTACCATATGCTCCAAAATCCAATATCCATCTTCGCCGAAAATTGGATCTTTCGCTGGTTCTGCATCTAAATCAGCCATTACGTTCGGTGTTTTCAGTGCTAATAAATAACCTGATTTTAAAACACCTTCAGCCGCCTTTGCACCTTTAATACGAATAATGTAACGTCCACGTGGTCTAAAGCTCGTATTATCTTTAAAGTTAATTCCAGGAACGTTAATACCAAGGTCGGTAATAATTGACTTCCTCATAAGAACAACTTTATCTCGAGCTGTTTCCCCGTTAATCTTCTGCTTTACAAGTGCCGCTAAATCTAATCCGAGCTCTACAATAATTGGATATTTATCCGTAAAGACTCCGAATGAATCTTCGACTTGTTGCAGTTGCTCTTCATCGCCTTGAATCATCTCTAATTCTTTTTGAAGCTCGTCTTCTTTTTCTTTCTTTATTCGCTTTTTATTACGAACTCCTAAGAAAACAATCGTGCCTCCAACGAGAGCAAATGGTAGAAATGGTAACGGTGTAAAAACACCCATTGCGATAAATAAACCACCCAGCGCATATACAACAACTTCATGCGCTAATAACTCTTTAAAGATTCCTTCAGTTACTGTATCAGATGAACCGTCAAATACTCGCGTTACGATAATCCCTGTTGAAATCGCAAGCATTAACGAACCGATTTGGTTTACAATTCCGTCACCGACAGTTAACTGTGTATAGTGAATAGCCGCATCTGCAAAGCTCATTCCTTGCTGCATCATACCAACAATTAAACCGAAAATAATGTTTACAAATAAAATGACAATCCCGAAAATAACGTCCCCTTTAATGAACTTTCCGGCACCATCCATCGCTCCGTAAAACTCTGTTTCCATATTTAATTTTTTTCGTTTCGCCTGTGCATCTTTTTCTGTAATAAGACGCTGATTCAAGTCAGCATCGATAGACATTTGTTTCCCTGGTAAAGAATCAAGTGTAAAGCGAGCTGCTACTTCAGCTGTACGAGACGCACCGTTTGCAACGATAAACTGGAATATGATTAAAACTATAAAAATAACGATACCAATTAATAAGTTCCCGCCAATTACGAACTGGCCAAACTCTTCAATAACATGACCCGCATTTCCGTCTGTTAAAATCGCTCGCGTCGTCGAAACGTTAATCGATACGCGGAAAATCCCGATTAATAACAACATCGTCGGAAATGACTTTAATTCATCCCACTCGTTAATACTTGTAGCTCGCATATAAATAAGCACTGACATACTTAGTAGAAAAACGATAACGATATCAAGTATAAATGGTGGAAGTGGAATTAAGAGCGCCACAACGAATGACGCTGCTAAAAAGATAGAAAAATAGGTTCTTGCAGAATCCATCTTAAACAAAGAGATCCCCTCCAAACGCGCTATTATACTTCAAGTTCGTTCGTTTGAATTAAATAGCGCATAACTTCAATTACAGCTACATATAAATCCTCTGGAATCGTCTCATCTTCCTCGACTTGATAATATAAAGAACGAGCGAGCGGACGGTTTTCCACCATTGGTATTTCTTGTTCACGGGCAAGCGTTCGTATATATAATGCGAGCTCATCTTCCCCTTTTGCAACGACAATAGGCGCTGCATCAACTTGTTTATTGTAACGAAGCACAACCGAAATGTGCGTCGGGTTGTTCACAATAAACGTTGCACCATCCATCTTCTTCGCAATTGTCCCTTGCAAGATAGCATGCATAAAGTTTTTTCGTTTCCCCTTTACTTGCGGGTCCCCTTCATTATCTTTATGCTCTTGTTTTACTTCTTCTTTTTTCATTTTAATATCTTGTTCGTACTCCCATTTTTGATAAATGAAATCAATAATAGAAAGAACGATTAAAATAATTAAAATGGCTAGAAA
>NZ_JBFPJI010000195.1:0-6360 GCF_040838205.1 Bacillus sp. S4 | reverse complement strand
GTATATATCAAACTAATACCAAGTTATCTACGCTTGAAAGTGATGTAGAAAAAATCAAATCAATGGCTAATATTGTTTCTGTTGTCTCAGACTTAGATGATAAAGTTAATTTAATTATGGAACAAGCCCAGCAAGAATTACCTTCTGAATTTATTGTTGAAACAGAAGGTTGGAGTACGCAAACTATAATTAATCAAATTATAAATGCAGACTTTACATCTGTTTCAGCTACTAATAATAGTCACAACCGTTTGGAAAATGTGGATATTAATTCAAATCGAACTCATTTACGTGCTACAAATCATTCGTCTAATTATTTAAAGGGAACAAAATTTAATGATTCCTCAGGTACCGTTGGTATGAATGGTATTACCCAACAAGGCAATATACAAGTTACAGGCAACTCGGTGGGATTTGGAGAAGGTGGAGCATTAATATTTGGTAATCGAAATGAAGTAAGAGGAAACTGCCCTAGATGTAATAATGAGGTTATTGCTGACAAATTTGAATTACAACGCTATACAAAGATTCAGTGTTCGAAATGTTTGGGGGTTTTCGATATTAGATGGCATTAAAAGAAAGCTTAATAGGATTTGAGAACAATAAAAGCAGACCTATGTTTTGAACAAGAAAAGCTAATTAATATGACTTTTGAGCCACTAAACAGGTGATCAGTTAGTTCAATTAGCTTTTCTTGTTTCTAATTGCTTTATCACTGTAGCCTTGTTTATTTGTGTAATCTCAGCATTCTTATTAAGTGAGCTTGCTAGCTACTTTCATTCTTACTTATACATTCCTAGCCATTCTATCTTGGCTATAATAAGTGTATCCCTTTGTAGGGTACACGCTTATCAGCGAGGAATCTGTATAGGTAACCCCCACCTCGATGTGGTCACTTTTCAGTACATCAACATAGGAACTATAAAGGGTATAAAAATATAACTATTGAGCTCTACCTGAGAAGGTGAAATCCCCTTGGAGAATCCCCCTGTTAGGTACTACTCATATTATTCCACCTCACCAACACAAACAAAAGAGGTAGAACCTTTATAGTCCTACCTCACTAGTTTTATTCATCGTTAACACACTAAAGTATTTCCTTAGTAGCCTACTCCAAGATTACATAAAACGATAAATAAGTGTAATCATTTAACTAGAGAAGCAAGCCTTATTGTTAAGCCTTTTGGTTGTTACATAAAGTTATTACACAAAAGATTACACAAAACCTTTACACTTAATATACCCTCATGTTACATTAAAGGTACAATGAATGTAAGGGGGAGAAACCTGATGAGAATCGCTTACGCTAGGGTTTCAACTGATGAGCAGTTACTTGATAGACAACTAGAAGCACTCAATAAGTATGGCTATGATAGATTAATCCAAGAGAAATATACCGGAACTAAAAAAGACCGAGCAGGATTAACCCAGCTCATGGATACAGTACGAGAAGGTGATGCCGTTATTGTAGAAGCCATTAGCAGACTAGGGAGAAACACTCTTGATATCCTTACAACTGTCGAGGAGTTAAATAATATGGGTGTTACTTTCGTATCACTAAAGGAAAATATGGATACTTCAACGCCAACTGGAAAAGCCATGTTCTCTATGATGGCAGTAATCAGCCAACTCGAAAGGGACTTAATAGCAGAACGAACAAAAGAAGGACTAGCAAGCGCAAAGAAACGTGGAGTTAAACTAGGTAGACCTCAACTAGACAATGACAAAATAAGGGTAGCTCTACAGATGTATGACTCAGGAGAATATTCCATCAAGGACATTGTTAGTCAAGTGGGGATATCTCAAGGTAAGCTATATAAAGAGATTAATAAGAGAAAATTACAAGAAGGAACTACGAGATAGGTGACAATTAAGTTGCTGCCTCGTTGTTTCTTTTTTATTTGTATACGAGTATGAACCATGTAGATGTATCTCTTGAGTGTGTACCTAACAGTATTCTCATGTGCGGATATGATAAGTGAATACGTAAGCTGGTGCTTGTATGTACGGTTGAGTAGTGCCAGCTCATATGTACTGCTTGTATCGTTGCCTTGAATGGCTAGACTCTGTGGTATTGCCCTCTGACAGTTGCTCTCGTTAGTTGCCTTTCTGCGATCGTTGAGGGGGGATACTCCTTGGCTCGTCCTCTCTAGCCCCACATATTATAAAGCGGGGGGAGGTGTGCGTACCCGGTAGTAGCCATATGTAGTAGAAATCATATAGGAAAATCGGCTTCCATTTAGTTACCAGTGAGACAGCTGCCTATGTTAAACGTAGTCACCTCCTCAGTTTTTTTTTTCTAAAAAGTTTTCTCCCAACATCGAGGTAGCTTAATTAGTTATGCTAAGCGGCTCTCTTAAAGGTGGTGGCTTCCTCGGTTAATTCTTTGTTGGTATTAAATTACTCAAGATTTTCCTCCTCAGGTGCCATCCGTGAGTTAAACCTAGTAGTGGAAAAGGAAAAAGGAAGTGAAGAAAGCTATGAAGTTAGATCTACGAGGACGTATATTCTGAGTATTACCTAAGTATTACTATTTCTGGTATTAATGGATATCATTGTATTTTAGGTGGGGGATGACATATAATTTAGATAAACAAAGGGGGAATATTCATGAGTGACGTAAAATTAACTAATGAGGTAATCAGCCCGAAAGATAAGCGAGATAGTTTAGTTGACAAGGTGGAGGTACTTAGCAAAGTAAAAGAATTTTCGTTGCCACCTGAGTTGGAAATGGCTACTAAAGAACAGGTCGCAGATTTTTACAATGTACCAAAGAAAACAATAACTAATCTAGTTAGATTTTACAATGATGAACTTGTTTCAGATGGGGTCACGCTTATGAAGGGAAACAAAATAAGTTCCTTCTTTCCGAAAATGAAAAGAAGAGGATCATATACGGTAATATCGAGAAATGGAGAGAAGTATACATACTCTAGCTACGAGAACAGATTATTCCCTAAGCGTGCTATCCTCCGAGTAGGAATGCTATTACGTGACTCGGAGGTTGCCAAAGAGGTTCGTACTCAACTGTTGAACACTGAGGAGAACGCAGCACAATCAGTTGAAACTTACGAGATTGACCCCGAGATGGAAGTACACACAAGACTAGGACGAACAGTTGCTACAAAGTTGCCAGCTCTAGGTGAAACATTTAATAATTCTGAGTCTGAAAGTAAACAAGATAGAGCGTATAGCTTAGAAGGAAATTTCTATAGCTCAATTACCAAGTCATATGTAAATGGATTAGTACTGTGTGGATTATCGTTGAGTTTACTACTAATGAAGCCGTTTACTAATCAAGAACAGGTCAGACAAGGGATATAGTTATTGCACTTAAGGTTACACTTGTATAGCGTATCTCATGGGTAGGTAAGAGAGGTACCTTTAAGAACGTAATAAAGGAGTAGACCTCCTCAACCTAACTCCTTATGCCTAACTCTCAATAAAGCAATTATTCCTGATCCTGTTTGTTCCACATATCCAACTTGCCATCTTCGAATCGCAGCATAGCAAACTTTATATTGCCTTCACCCTTGTAAATTATGGTTTTTATGTAGTCCTCTTCTTTGTATAGTTCACCTACACCGCCAATCAACTGAGATACTTCCTCACGAGTCATATCATAATCAAGAGCTTCAAACTCTCCCCCATTAATGTACCCTTGAGATGGCTTGTAGTCCTCAAATGGTGCCTTCGTGGTGGTAGCTTCTTCTTGTGAGCAGGCACCTAATAAGCCAATGCTTATAAATAAGGCTCCTAATCCAAAGTGTTTAATCATATGAATTCCCCCCTTAGCTTATTCTATTCGCTCTCATAATTGTCCTATCAATATCGATTGAGGGATTTTCAGTATCTGTGTACTAAACAGTTGCCTTCTCTAGGTTAACCCTTCAGTAGTCGTCCTATTGTGATAAGCCTATCTCGTGCTCTATCTAAAAAGAGTTTTCTCTATAGGTTAACCTAATTAGAGTAACTAAGAGTAATATCCCTAGAAAAAGAAATAAAAGAACCCTAGAGAATAACTATATAGACCTCCTATCCAGTATTGAATTTAAATGCACTTAAAACAATAACTATATGAGAAAGCCAAAAGAGGTATACCTATAGAGCTTAAATCTTTAAAGACTTGTCTATCTCTGTACAGAGAAGGTAAATCTTTAAAGTATTTCTCTATAGGTATACCTCTATTAGTTTATCCTTCTCTAGGTTATAGGTATTTAAAATATTTAAAACAAAGGTCTATAGTGAGATAGCCTAATAGATTATTCTCTAGAGGTAATACTTTAAAGGCTTTTCTTCTCGTTACCGAGATAGGTAAATCTTTAAAGTATTTCTCCTAGAGTCCTTCCTCAGTAGAGCTTTATATTTTAAAACTGAGATGGACTAATTAGGGTTAACTACTAGGTTTATTCTCCAGAGGTTTAACTACTCAGTGTATATACGTAGAGTTATCCGGAAAGTACTGATCCCTAGCAGAAGCTAGTGATACCAGGGGTTACAACCGTTTTTGAGGTAGCTAAAAAGGTGCAGAGTGTCAAAAATGGACAATTTTTAGGGTGGCTCCTAGAGGTGGCAATCTTTACAAGGAAGGCTCGTAAGTTTCCTATTAGGGTTTGCCTCCAGAGAATAATAACTATTCGAATAGCAATATGAGGTGAAATCCCCCTATAAGATATAAGAGGATGATTGACCGTAAAACAGGGTTGAGCCTTAGAACCACAAGGGATTAGGCCGAAATAATATCGGTAATTTCATGTGCAAAAAGGCTATAACATCGGTAATTTCATGTGCATGGATTCTAAGAGATTACTTTTGTGAGATAGCAAACTGTATAGATTTAAACCCCGAGGGTGCAAGCTAGTGCTGGCGATTTCTGTAGGTATATCTTGTGTCTTATTTTGAAACGTAATTCAATAGGAGGAGATAACCAAGGGGGAATACTAATGAGTAACGTACAATTATTTGATGGAGCTTTAGGTCAAGTCAGAACAGTAACGCAAGGAGAGGAGATTTGGTTTGTTGCAAAAGATGTTTGTGACATCCTAGAAATAACGAACCAAGGAAATGCAGTATCTAGATTAGATGAAGACGAAAAAGGTGATGTCGGTTTAACCGACGCCATTGGTAGAACTCAAAGTACAAGTATAATCAATGAATCAGGACTTTACTCGTTAGTAATTACATCACGTAAGCCACAAGCGAAAGCATTCAAAAAGTGGATTACTTCGGATGTTATACCTACTATTAGAAAAACTGGCGGGTACGTACAGGAAGATCGTGAGGAAGAGTTTATCCACAAATACCTCCCTAGTCTATTTGAAGATACAAAGAAAGCTATGGTGTTAGACTTACGAGCACAAAACTTAGAAATGAAGAAAACTATCGAGGTAATTGACAATAAGGTTGAGCGTGACAGATTAGTAGAACGAGTGGAAGTTCTGGAGAGAGTGAAGAACTTACTATTGTTACCTAACATGGAGTACGCTACGGCGAATCAGGTTGCTGATTTTTATGGCGTTGACTACGATGTTATTAAAATGATAGTAAAAAGGCACAAAGACGAGCTAGAGCTCGATGGTTATAAATCATTAGAAGGCAAAGAAATTAGAGAGATTTTAGTAAGTAACAAGATGTACCCTACTAAAATAAAGCCTAGAAAAGGTCATTTTGTAGTAATGGTAAGCGGAGAGGAAGTTAAGATAGCTTACAGAAATGTAGCGCTCTTCCCTAAGAGAGCTATCCTCCGGGTAGGAATGCTACTACGTGACTCGGAAGTAGCCAAGGAATTACGCACTCAGTTGTTAAACATCGAGGAGCATACTGCTACCGAGGTTAAAACTTATGAGATCGACCATGAGCAGGAGTTCTAGGACAAGGCTTTAAAGTTTATGGAACTGTGGAGGAACCGTTATTTCTAGCGAAGTATGTAGCTGAGTGGATTGAGCACACGAATCAAACTATGATGTTAAAATCTGTAGATGACGAAGAAAAAGTAAAGCACAACTTGGGTGTAAACAATAATTATACCCAAGTTGGACATGGTGGTTTACGAGAAAACACGGAATTTTGGTTCTTAACTGAGGAAGGTATCTACGAGTTGCTAATGCTCTCCCGCAAGCCAATCGCCAAGCAGTGGAAAAAGAAGCATGTTCTACTGAGTTACCCGAGAAGGGTAGCTCTTTTGGTCGTCCTCGAGGGGGATGTGCCTCTGAGTCTACTATATAGTGTAGGCGATAAAAGAGGGTGTCACACAAGAAGTACAGTATATATGAGACCCTTAAAAGGAGATATTTCTTGAGGAGGGGTGTATCGCTACTTAATATATAGAGGACGAAAATGAGTAGTACTATGTCGCTACTT
>NZ_JBFPJI010000012.1:0-40288 GCF_040838205.1 Bacillus sp. S4 | reverse complement strand
TATTCGATTTCCGTTCATTTTTGTGAAATATATGTACTTTTTGTTAGATTCCTTCGATTTGTGCATATACAATAAAATTATATCGAAATAAGAGAAGGATGATGTACGTGAAGGAAACTGTTTTACAAGAAACCATCTCCCAGCAAGAACTACATAAAGGTGTTCAAAAGAATACAGCATATTACGATTTTAAGTGGGGACAAGTGAACAATCCCGAGAAAGAAAATACGTGGAATTGGGTAGCATTTATCTTCCCGCACTTTTGGTTAGCTTATCGTAAAATGTATCAGTTATTTATTATACTTACGTTATTAGCGGTACCTACTTTAATTACAGCTACTTTTATTGATATACCAATGTGGATAGATTTTATAATATATGTGGGGACGATGCTGTTTACTGGATGGCAAGGGAATCGATTGTATTATAAGCATGTTATCCGTATTTTACATAAGGCAGAAGATGTGCCTGATTATAAGAAAGAGTATTATTTACAATCAAAAGGCGGCGCTCATATCGGGCTTATGATTGGTTTACAAGCAATAGTAATTGCGGTATTTGGCGTGATAAGTTTCGGTTTAGCACATTTACCGACTGAATCTAATATTAAAAACGTTGTTCGCTTAAGTCTTGAAGGAGAGGCTTTAGAGTCTATCACAGACAAACCAAATTGGAAGTACGTTAAAAAAGAAAAAGATTATGACGTAGTAGAATTTACTGGTTATGATTATGAAGAAAAGAAAAATGTGAAAATTAAATTCGCTGTATATTTAAATGATGATTACTTTGAATGGCAAGAAATTTATTTAAATAATAAAAAGTTAAGTGAAGAAGAAGCAGAAGAGTATCAAATTTACGTTGAAGAAAATATGTGGTTTTTCTAGAGAGAAACTCGTTTATTTGGAAAGGAAGAATCTTGTAAAGGTTCTTCTTTTGTTTATTGGGAGCGGCATACTAATTAAAATTTTGTAAAATACAATAAAAAATGAGAATTTGAGGTAGGCTTGTCAATAACGTGAGACTATGGCAGTATAAAGAAATGCTATACAAATTTTATTTATCGACATGTAAACATCAGAAGTGATTTTTACGTATAAATAATGAACGGAGGAAATGAATTTATGGCTACTTTACCAAATTGTCCAAAATGTAATTCAGAATATACGTATGAGGATGGCGCTCTTTTCGTATGTCCAGAATGTGCCCATGAGTGGGGCCAAGAAGCGGAAGCTGAAAATAATGATGGTGCAAAAGTTGTAAAAGATGCGAACGGAAACGTTCTTCAAGATGGCGATGCTGTTACTGTAATTAAAGATTTAAAAGTAAAAGGAACTTCTTCAGTTGTGAAGATTGGTACGAAAGTAAAGAGTATCCGTCTAGTTGAGGGAGATCACGATATTGATTGCAAAATCGACGGTTTCGGAGCTATGAAGTTAAAATCACAGTTCGTTAAGAAGGCGTAAGTAAATAAAAAGAGGAGGCGAGTAGCCTCCTCTTTTTTTATTGTCAGTTTTTGTCGGTAAATCGATATTTCTAATAGAATCGTTGATATAATTTCATTTACTGTGACCGATGCATTATTCACCGCGCATCATAGTCCACTTCTTTCAACTGACACCTTTTATTAAAGAACGTTTTATACCCAAGCTGTAAGAAGATAATAACAGAGAAAGCTGTACTTCCAGAAATGCCAAGTATAATCGCAATTTGATATTGAATAGCTGTAAATGGTGATACACCGGATAAAATTTGTCCTGTCATCATGCCGGGAAGACTTATAATTCCCATTCCGACCATAGAATTAATTGTTGGTAAAATAGCAGAATCGAAAGCATCCCGAATGAGCGGAGCAGCTGCTTCTTTCGGTGTTGCGCCGAGCATAAGTGCACCTTCGATATGATCTCTTTGTGATTTCATACTGCTTAAAAAGGTATTTGCCCCGAGGCAAATACCTGTCATAGCGTTACCGATTAGCATGCCGGCAATAGGAACGATATACTGCGGAGCATACCAAGGATCGTGCCCGATAATGACAAAGATAAATAGTAGAAGAGGGCCAATTGACCCAGCAATCATGGAGAGGGCGGCTACTCGTTTTAATTCTTTTGACATTGGAATATTAATTCGTTTATAAATATTAAAAATTGCAAATGTAGTAATAGAAGTAATGAGAGCTATTGTATAAAACGGATTACTATTTTCAAATATGTATGTAAGAACATAGGCGACTAGTACAAGTTGAATCGTCATACGTAATGTAGCAATTGTAATTTGTTTCTCACGTGGTATTCCTTTTAATTTCACAAGCCCGATTAAAATAAGGATGAAAATATATGCAGCTGCAAGTTGCCAAATTTGTAATTCAATAACGCCCTTCAATTGATAGCACTTCCTTTCTAGTTGCACCGTTTGTTTTACTAATTTCAATAATATCGTCTGCAATTTCTTCCGGAAGTTGCTGTGAGTGTGTAATGAAGATAACTGTTTTTTTCTTTTCTCTTGCTAGTAGAGTGAATTGTTTCATAACGCGGCGTTCTGTATCACCATCTAGTGCCGAAGTTGGTTCATCTAATAAATAGACGGGCGGATCCATTAGTATAATGCGAGCGAAAGCAAGTCTTTGTTTTTCGCCACCTGATAAAGAAGAGGCGTTATCTTCTAATTTTTTATCTAGACTAACAGTCGTTAATGCGTCCCGCAGGGCATCGTCATTTGGAAATGGCTTTTCAGAAAATCGAAGTCCCATTAATAAATTATCTTTAATTGTTCCATCAAAAATAGGCGGAGTTTGTCCGAGCATGACAACTTCACGGCGTAATTGAATGGGAGGATAATCTAAAATAGATTTTCCGTTATATTCAATTGTGCCAGATGTTGGCGATTGTAAATCGTTTAACATACGAAGTAATGTGCTTTTTCCGCTACCACTTTCACCGATAATACAAGTTATTTTTTCTTGTTGAATTTGTAAGTAAGGAATGTGTAGAATATCTTTATATTTGATGTCTTTTAATATAAACATAAATTGCTCCTTTCTAAATAGACGTGAAAAGGCTGACTACATAGTAGACAGCCCTTAAAGTATTAACCCTTATGATATTTGTACATCCAAAGAAGACCGGATTTTAATAATCTCGGTACACGCCCCATTAATGGTTGGTTTGCTAGTAAACCAAATCCGTGTTTTTTACCGAGAGAACCGAGGACACCTTTTAATTTAATAACAGGAAGTTCATCAGGAAGTGGTTCGTTATTCCAACGTTTTAATAATATTTGGACAATTTGTTCTCCTTGACCTTCAGCAAGTTGAGCAGATGGTGCGTGTGGAAGTGCTGCACAATCTCCTACAACATAAACGTGCTCGTTATTCGGAATATTGTGATATTTAGTTAAAACAACCCGTCCGCTACCATCTTGTTCAACTGGAAGGTTTCGAACAACTTCATTTGCTTGAATACCAGCTGTCCATACGATTGCATCACATTCAAGTGGTTCATCATGGTTGTATACAATGTTTGGTTCCACTTTTGTAATGTTAGAATTTCGTATAATGGTAACTTTATGTTTTACAAACCATTCTTCTACGTATCTACTTAATTTCTCTGGATACGGGAATAAAATTCTATCTTTTCGATCAAATAAATAGATTTTTAAATCTGAACGGCTCTCACGAAGTTCACTTGCCACTTCAACGCCGCTTAAACCAGCCCCAACGACAGCTACTGTTGCATTTGGTTCTAAGCTATTTAATTGTTCATATGTCTTACGTGTTTGTTCAATTGATTGTAGGCTATGTGTATATTCCTGCGCCCCAGGAACGTTGTGATATTTATCTTCGCACCCAAGTCCGATAATTAAATCATCATATGGGATTGCTTCGCCGCCATCGAGATGAACAGCCTTTTCTTCGAGATCAATATTTGTTATTGTGCCGTATTGAATATTGAGGCGTGGGTGTTCAGGAAACGGTATACGAATATGCGTTTCTGAAATTGTACCCGCAACTAATGCATAATATTCAGTTTTGAAGCAATGATATGGTACTTTGTCGATTAATGTCACTTGTACATCATTTGGAAGTTGATTGCTTGGAAGTAGCCGCTGCAGAATTCTCATTCCACCGTAGCCCCCACCCAGTATTACGAGGTGTTTCATGATGGATTACCCCTTTTCTGTTGAAATATCCCCTAATCATACAATTTTATATTAATAAAATATTTTGACTTTACACAATCAAATTATATCGAATTTGTGAACAAATAACAATGCATGAATGAATACTCTGTTGTACAATAAGAAGAAAAGTAAAGTAAACTGTTTTCATTTTCTAGTTACTATTTACTATTTCATTATGAGTAGTATGTTATATAAGGAAGACTATCTATTGTGAAGTGAAATAGTGAAGTAACTAAATAGTTTAGAATATATAACGAAAACAACAAGAAACAGCTTAGTTTTCTTCTTATAAATAAAGTGGAATGGTAACAAAGGGTTACTTATCCGTTTCGCAAATTAGGTATGCATTTCATGCCTGCTAAAGTAAATGGTAATTTGTTTAGAGATACAGGGGGGAGAGTTTTGATTAAACCATTAATCGAATTTTGTGTAGGTAACCTTGCAAGCGGTTCGCAAGCGGCTTTAGAAAAATTAGAAAAAGATCCTAATTTAGATGTCATGGAATATGGGTGTTTAGGGTATTGTGGCATTTGTTTTGAAGGTCCATTTGCACTTGTAAATGGTGAAGTTGTACAAGGTGCAACAGTAGAAGAACTTGTAAATAATGTATATGATTATATGGATGAAAATCCAATGTTTTAAAGCGTTGCAAACAGGCAACGTTTTTCTTTTTTCATTTATTAGGAGTGTTTATTTCGAAAAAAAAGGCCCTTTTAGAAGGGCTTTTTTCTTACGCGATTTGTGTAAGAACGGCTTATTGCCAAAATACTGTCAAATATGAGAAAGGGGGGACATTCGTATTGTGTTCTAAAAGCATGCATTTTATACTTGAAATAATAAATTATTTTTGGAGTGAATAAAAATGAGCCAATTTTCTTTTACAAAAATGCATGGTCTTGGAAATAGTTATATATATGTAAATATGTTTGAGGAACAAATTAGAGAAGAAGATTTAGCACTTGTAGCGGAGAAGGTTTCAAATATTAATACTGGTATTGGTGCAGATGGAATGATTTTAATTTGTCCTTCTGACGTGGCACCGGTAAAAATGCGCATGTTTAATAACGATGGTTCAGAAGGAAAGAGCTGTGGAAATGGTTTACGCTGCGTAGCGAAATATGCGTATGAGCATAAACTAGTAGAAGGTAAAGTTTTCACAATTGAAACGTTAGCTGGTATTGTTACGGCAGAAGTAACGGTAGAAGATGACAAAGTTACATTAGCGAAAATCGACATGGGGGCACCTCGTTTAACACGTGAAGAGATACCGATGCTTGGTGAAGGAGAAACACCATTTATTCGTGAAAACTTCTTATACAATAATCACCGTTATGCATTTACAGCTGTTTCAATGGGGAATCCGCACGCGGTTATTTTTGTTGATGATGTAGAAAAAGCGCCCCTTACAACGTTAGGACCAGTTCTTGAGACGCATGAAATGTTCCCAGAGCGAGTGAATGTTGAATTCATCGAGATTTTGAATGATGAAGAGATGAATTTCCGCGTTTGGGAACGTGGATCTGGTGTAACACAAGCTTGCGGGACAGGAGCATGCGCAGCTGTCGTTGCGGCAATTCTAAATGGAAAAATGGAACACGATAAAGAAATTACAGTTCACTTAGCAGGCGGCGACTTAATGATCGCATGGACAGAAGAAGGAAATGTATTAATGAAAGGACCTGCGGAAATAATTTGCCGCGGAGTGTATGAGTACAAGATAGAAGCGTAAAGATGTATAATAGAATGAGAACAGAAAGGATGGTGTATTTCATGATTGAAGTAACAGAACAAGCAGCTTTTCAAATTAAAGATATGTTAAAAGATGCTGAAGATGGAGAGAAGTACGTACGCCTTGCTGTACATGGCGGCGGATGTAGTGGTCTTTCTTACGGCTTAGGATTTGAAGTAGAACCAAAGGAAGACGACACAGTTCTTGAGTTTTTCGGTGTTGAATTTGTTATCGATAAAGAAAGTGCTCCGATTGTAAAGGGAGTGAAAGTTGACTATAAACAATCTATGCTTGGCGGCGGATTCACAATTGATAATCCAAACGCAATTGCATCATGTGGATGCGGATCATCTTTCCGTACATCGTCGAATGCTGGTAAGCCGGAAGAGTGCTAAGTTTTTTCATTCCGTTATGCTAAATGGAAATTGAATGGGTAGGTTGCATATAAAGACCTTCTTAGCGATGAAATCAAATCGTTAGAAGGTCTTTTCTTTTGCCTTTAAAAAGAAAAAGAGCAGGACAAAGATAGTGAATATATGCAAGAAGAAGGCTAAAGAGGATACATGAAGGGGAAGGCCAATTTCTAGAGTGAAGAAATAATTATATTTGAACGGTTGTACATACGGATTTTTACTATCTTACAAAAGTGTAATGTTCATGTCATGTTTTTGAATTTCTTCTTTAAAGCTTAGGCTTTAAGATAACAATATAAGAAAAACACATGAGGTGAAGGAAATGAAAAGATATATTGCACTTTTTAGTATTTTAGTTGTATTCGCAAGTTTGTTAGTTGGCTGTGATTTAAACCGTATGGGTAAAGATGAGTACTACGTTCAAATTACTACTGATGGAATCGAAAAGAATGAAAAAGCTGATAATGGTCAGCCGTACAAATCATTCGAGTATAAGTTACCTGCATTTGATAAGGATGGTAAAGAAAAAGAAATGGAATTTACCGCTGCGAAAAACCTTCGTAAAGAAGCATTCTTACGCGTATTCCACTCAGATAAAAAAGGTGTAACAGCTTGGGAAGAAGTGAAGAAGGACGAACTTCCTGCGAAAGTGAAAGAAAAATTAGGTGTGAAATAAGACAGATGGAAAAGGAATTGACGAACAGGGTCAATTCCTTTTTTCGTTCTCAAAATCCTCTTCTGAAATGACTATAAATCCATGTCTTTTAAATAAAGCCGTTGTGACCCCGTAACCGATTTGTTTATTGCCATTAAATTCTCCTGTGTAAATAGTAGAACTGCCACAAGATGGACTGCGTTCTTTTAAAATAATATATTCTGGGTTTAAACCTTTTATTTGTTCTAATGCTTTATAAGCACCAAGCACGAAAGCCTCCGTGACATCTTGGCCTTCTTTCGTTATCACTTTTGCTGTCCCGTCTAAAACGTCATCACCATTACCACCAATAATTTCAGCCGAAGGACGAGGTGTAGGTAAACCGCCCAATACTTCGGGGCAAACGAGGGTGGTGTCTTCCCTTTGTAATAACTCTTCTATTTTTGAAACGAGATTATCGTTGCCGTCATAACGACAAGCAATGCCACCTAAACAAGCGCTAATTACAATCATATTTTCATCTCCAATAAAAAATATTAAATATCACGCCAATTGCTCTTCCTGACTCTTACCTATAAATGAGGTGATAAAAATGGGAAGCTTATATAATTTAATGAAACCATATAGTGAATTTCGAAGTAAAGAAGAGTTTAATGTATATCAAAAACAAGTTTTGAAGTGCTATCGATTTCAATTGAATAAAACGGATTCTATCATTATTCATTTTTTAGGAAAGTATGCGGTGAATGAGAAACAAAAAACAGTGGGGGTTGCTTGTCCGTTAATGGAGACAATTGCTACAAATGTTGGAAAGAGTATTCGTACGGTACGCCGCTCGATTGCGAAGTTAGAGGAGCTTGGAATTATAAAGCGTGTTGCGACAAAAGAAAGATATAAGCGCGGCGGATATAGTGCAAACTTATATGTATTTCTTAAATCTGCGATTGACCGCATGGATGACCGTATGAAGATGTCCGCATGTGAAAGTGATGATCGTGCAGATGGCTGTAGTGGAAATGAGCAAAAAAATGAGGGGGAAACAATTCTTTCTAAAAACATTCCACAAATAAAAGAGAAAAGAAAAGTAACGTACGAGCTTGATGAAACGTATTGTCGTCACGATATACCGAAGCCTTTTATATACGCGCTCATACCAATGACGAGTAATCCGAAGAAGATTAATATATTTTGGAGTAAGGTGGAACTTGCTTATAAAAAGAGCGGATTACTAGAACAAGGTGCTGTATTAGAGGGAATATTAGCTGATGAAGAAGTGCGTGGAAATTTAATTTGGAGGGTGAAAAGTGTTGTGAGAGCGTATAAGTACGGAGAAATTCGTAAAGATGTTGGAGCACTGTTGTATAGTACGATGCGAGATTTATTTTTAGAAATTGGATTAGAGTGGGGAGCGGCATTAAGGAGAAGTAAGGGAATACCGTTATTCGATCCATTTAAAAAAGAGTCATGCGTATAATACATGACTCTAAGTAGCTAATCGAACTTTCTTACAACTGGAACACGAATTGCTACAAATAGTACAAAGACGATAACAGCGATTGCACCGCTTTTCATAACCGTTACAATTGGAATGCCGATCCCAAGTGCAAGCGATGTAAATGCGTAAGAGAGCGGAATGAATCCCATCGATGAAAGCATGAGTAAACTCATAACGCGTCCCATCATCTCTTCTTTTACTGTTGATTGAATCATTGCCATAAGTGGAACGATAGCCATCGCAATTGTAATACCGTAAAACATTCCGGCTAATAATGCTTGCCAAAGTACGGTGCTAAAGTTAATGGCTAGGAAGAATATACCAGACAGTAGCATCATGATAATACAAAATAGACCACGTCTGCGGTTAATGTTTTTTAATCCGACAATGACAGCTCCTATCGCCATCCCGCCGCCAACAGACGCTTCTAAGTAACTAAACTGAAGTGAATCACCGTGCAGAACGTTTTTGACGAAGAGCGGGAAGCCTACTTGCATTGGGCCGATTAAAAATAAGTTTAAAAAGGCGCTACATATGAGGAAAGTTGAAAGAAATGGTGATTCTTTTACATATGAAATTCCCTCTTTAATAGAAGTAAACATGCCTTTATCTGTTTCATTTTTTTCGGGTACTGTAAATTGTATTTTTTGAACGAGTATCGCAGCGATAATGAGTAGCAGGATTGTAATTGAAAAAATTGTTTCATAGTTCGTAAATTTAATGAGAATACCGCCAAGTACAGGTCCTAAAATGACAGATGCTTGGTTTGTCATTTGAGTAAGTGAATTTGCTTGTGTTAAACGGCTTTTTTCTACAAGTTCAGGCAGAATAGATCCATCTGCTGACCAGAAGAAAGCGTCAGCAAGTCCGAAGAACAAAGCGAACAAAGCAAATGTATATAGTGTTACATCACCGACGATGAACCAGGTGAGAATAGTTGCGACAAGAATAGCGCGAATAATATTAGAGTAAAACATAATATTTTTTTTCGGGAATTTATCAGCTAATGCTCCGCCGATAATCATAAAGATGAGCCTTGGAACACTAAGAGCCACGAAAACAATACCGAGTGAAGCCTCAAGGTTTAATGTTTTTGCTATGTACCATGTTTGTGAAAAAGTAAAAAAGGCTAAAGCAAAACTTGAAAAGAGAGTAGCTGCCCAAAGAAAAAGGAAGTTCGTATTTTTTAATAACGGTTTTCCGCTTCCTTCTAAAGCAGATTTATTTTGTTGTAGTTCCTCCATAGTGCTTCCTTTCTATGTACCGATTTTAGACTGAAAAACCTATTAACAATCGTTTTACCCCGCGTTAACGGGCAGTAAAACTCCCACCTCAAAATTTGGCTCGAGCAAAGAAGTTAGGTGGGAGACCAACTGCCCGTAAACGCCCGATTGGTGAGGGCTAATACTCAGTGGGGGATGAACAAAACCCCCACTGAGTATAGTTTCACTTTATACAGTTTCTAATAGTTCTATACTGCACTTTCTCATTGTAGACAATAATAATGAATTTGCACAGTGGCTATTTCACGACAAAAAAAGAAGATACCAAGGGCATCTTCTTTTTTATGTTTTAGGCTAATGCAATATAAATATCCACTTGTACGTTAGTTGGATCTACTGCATTTTCGTCATAAAGCTCAAAATCTGTTGTAAAAGCACGCTTGTTTTCTTTCGACCATTGCCAAATATATTCCCAAGTTTCACAAATGACTTCAGAAACAGGACCTTTTCTCGTTGTAAATACCGCATACGTTGCGGCAGGTAATGTTAAAGTTGTCATATTTTCAGGAACATCTTCTAATGAAGAAACAGGCATGCCGATAGTAAATTGATATGTACCAGTTTCATCCGATTCGTAGTTTGAGTAGAAAGCGAATGTTTCTTTTGTTTGTTGATTTGGAATTTGGTGCATAATTTGTTCTTGGAAGTAGCGATTCCAAAGCATTGGAATCCTTCCTTCAGTCGATGCTTCTTTTTCGTTTGTAGTTGTAATAGAAACACCGATTGCTTGGAAAGCTCCTTTTTTTACGATAATAGGTTCTTTCATTAATAAAACCTCCCTTCATTAAATGAAACGTACGTTCTGTTTTTATTGTAACATATTTTGGAAGTAAGTAGTGTTTTTTATCAAATTGGAATGTATTTTAGTTAGGAAAAGAAGAGGGTATGAAAAGAACTCCTCTCATCTAAAAGGAGTTCTTTTCATTTCTATATTAAAACATACTTGAGCTATGCATTGGTTGAAGTTTTGCGTTTGGATCGAAGTAAGCTTTTGCATTGTTTACTGCTGTCGGTGCTTCACCAAAGCCACAAGCAATGAGTTTTACTTTTCCTTCATATGTACAAATGTCACCAGCAGCGTAAATGCCAGGAATATTTGTTTCCATTTTTGAATTCACGAGGATGCTGTTCTTTTGAATATCTAAGCCCCAGTTTTTAATTGGACCAAGCGAAGACACGAAGCCGTAGTTTACGATTACGTCATCAACATCAAGGATAACTTTTTCTTCTGTTTTTACGTGCTGAAGAACAACTTGTTCAATCGTGTCATCACCGATGAGTTCAACTGGAACATACGGTGTGCTTACTTCTGCACGGGAATTCATTAAGCTTTCTACGCTATGTTCATGTGCACGGAATTTATCACGGCGATGAACAATTGTAACTTTATCTGCAATCGGTTCTAACATCATTGTCCAGTCTACTGCTGAGTCACCGCCGCCGAATACAACGACGCGTTTTCCAGCAAATTTATTCATATCATCAATGAAATAATGTAAGTTTTTCTTCTCGTATTTTGCTGTGCCTTCTAATTCTAAGCGGCGTGGTTGGAAAGCACCATTGCCAGCAGTAATAATGACAGATTTAGAGTAGTGAGTTTGTTTATTTGTAACAAGTTTAAATATACCGTCAGCTTGTTTTTCAAGCGTATCAACAGCTTCTTCTAGGCAAACAGTTGGATCGAACTTTTTCATTTGTTCTTTTAAGTTATCAACTAACTCTTGTGCGCGCACTTTTGGGAATCCAGCTACATCATAAATATACTTTTCGGGATATAGTGCGGATAATTGCCCGCCAAGTTGAGGTAAGCTTTCAATAATTTTTACACTTGCTTGTCTCATTCCGCCATAAAATGCAGTGAATAGTCCTGTTGGGCCACCACCAATAATTGTTATGTCGTAAACCTTTTGATTTTCTGTCATTTTCATTCCCCCTATAGATGATGGAATTTTAATATTGATTTCATATATTGTTCATATGTACATGAAAATCCTGCAAATGATGACACTTTCAAATAAATGATAGCATATTTCAGTTAATAATACTTCTGAAAACGACTGAATAATAAGTAAGTTTGCGCATAGATGTTTTAGAATCGTATAAAATATAGCGAAAGGAAAATACATGAAAAAAAGGCTGAAAAACCCTTGAAAACGCTATGTTATTTTAAAATATTGATAATTCTCTAGGTGCTTGAATTATGGAATGAAACCGACTAATATAGGGAAGTATTATGTTAAATTTCTATGACAAATTTCGTACGATTTTTTGACTGCGTTTTGTTATGATATAGAATGTGATAAATTCCACATTCTTGACAAATAGAGTTTTTAGTACTTGGTATTATTTTTTATTACTATTATATAAAGAAAAGGGTTGTGATTTAGTGAAGACTCCAAAAATCGTAGTTTTAGGTGCAGGTTATGGCGGGATGATTACGACTGTTCGTCTGCAAAAAACATTATCTGTAAGTGAAGCTGAAATTACGTTAGTAAACAACAATAGCTATCACTACCAAGCAACTTGGTTACATGAGAGTGCAGCTGGTACATTACAAGATGATAAAATCTGTCTAGATATTCAAGACGTTATCGATACAAATAAAGTGAACTTTGTACAAGATACAGTAGTAGAGATTAAAGCTGCTGAAAAACGTATTATCTTAAAAAATGGTGAATTAGAGTATGATTACTTAGTAATTGGTCTTGGTTTCGAATCAGAAACGTTCGGAATTAAAGGATTAAAAGAGCATGCATTCTCAATCACTAACATTAATGCAACTCGTCAAATTCGTGAGCATATGGAAGAAAAGTTTGCTCAATATGCGACTGAAAAACGTGATGAGTTAGTAACAATCGTTGTTGGTGGTGCTGGATTTACTGGTATCGAGTACGTAGGTGAGCTTGCAAACCGTATTCCTGAACTTTGCAAAGAGTACGATGTTCCACGTGAAAAAGCACGTATCATCTGTGTAGAAGCTGCTCCAACAGCACTTCCTGGTTTCGATCCAGCATTAGTAGAGTACGCTGTAAAACAACTTGAGAAAAAAGGTGTAGAATTCCGCATCGGTACAGCAATTAAGGAAGCAACTGAAGAAGGTATTATCGTTGCCAACGGTGATGATGCTGAACTTCTTAAATCTGAAACTGTAGTTTGGGCTGCAGGTGTTCGTGGTAATGGTATTGTGGAAGAGTCTGGATTTGAAGCAATGCGCGGACGTATTAAAGTGGATGAGTACATGCACGCTCCGGGTCATGAAGATGTATTCATGGTTGGTGATGCAGCGTTAATCATCAACGAAGAGATTAACCGTCCATACCCACCAACAGCACAGATTGCAATTCAAGAAGGTTATAACATTGCACACAATTTAACTGTGTTAGTTCGCGGTAAAGGTGAAATGAAAAAGTTCGCATTTGATAATAAAGGATCTGTATGTTCATTAGGTCATGACGATGCAATGGGCGTTGTTATGGGTAAAAAGTTAACAGGTTGGAAAGCTTCATTCATGAAGAAAGTAATCGACAACCGTTACTTATTCTTACTAGGCGGACCTTTATTAGTTCTTAAAAAAGGTAAATTGAAGTTCTTTTAATATATAGTAGAAAAAGCAGAAACGGCTATGAGCTGTTTCTGCTTTTTTCGTATTGAAAATATAGTATAATATATAAAAAAGAAAGAATATTCTGTTCGTTTGATGGAGGAGGTTATATCATGGGGAAGCGAGGGAAAGTGTGGTTAGCTGTCAGTGGCTTAGTAGCTACAAAAGATGGGAGATGGCTATTCGTTAAGAAAAAATACGGTGGATTGAAAGGGCAATGGTCTTTACCTGCTGGTTTTGTTAATGAAGGTGAGACTGTTGATGAAGCTGTAAAACGTGAAATTTTGGAAGAAACAGGAATTGTTGCTCATGTAAAGGGGATTATTGGTATTCGCTCAGGTGTTATTCATAATGAAATTAGTGATAATATGATTATTTTTCTTCTAGAGCCAGAGGGAGAAGACATTATCGTACAGGAGAAAGAATTGTCGGAAGTAGCTTTTTTACATCCAGAAAATATTGCAGATGATCAAAATACTTCTGTACTCATCAAATATTTATTAGAAGGAAGAGCAGAGTCGCATTTTGAAATGGACAAAACATTAAATCCAGGAGAGCAATTTGGTTATACGGCTTATCATGTGTTTACGGCGTATGCGAAGGAGAGGGAGAAGAAGTGAGTATACCGGTACTACTTATTTCAATGATGTTGTTCTTTATTTTATTTTTTGGAATTGGATTTTTACTCAACATGATTTTGCGAGCTACGTGGGTAATGGTTATTGTGTATCCGATTATTTGTATGCTTATTATTAATAAAGCGAGTGTATGGGACTATTTTTCAAAGCCAAAAGAAACATTTTCTTCATTTGGGACGAGTGTATCGCATTTAGGACACGCAGATGTGTTTATTCTATCTACTGGATTAGTAGGTGCTGCTTTAGCAGGAATTATAATTAAAAAACTTCGGAAAAGTGGATATCAAATGTTTTAATCTCCAATCAATTTGGAGATTATTTTTTTGCATATTCCTTCATCGTATAGGGAATGATTAACGATGAAGGAGTGTGGAATATAAAAATGTTAAAACGATATTGTATTCGCATTATGATGACTTGTTTACTTGCATTCGCATTATGCGTAACATGGCAGGCTTTCACAGGAGTTTCTTTATTAGAGATTATAAAATCATATGAAGGAACAAGTGTAAAAGAAGTACATGCAGCAGAAATTGAGAAAAAAGTTGCTCCGAGTAAAGAAGTGATAAATGCTTTAGAACAGGCAAATGACTGGTCTAAATATCGTGTTATAGAAATGACTGCAACTGGTTATACATCAGGTATAGAGTCAACTGGAAAGAGGCCGGGGCATCCAGAGTATGGCATTACATATTCAGGTGTTAAAGCAAAAAGGGATTTATATTCCACAATCGCTGCTGACTTGCGCGTATTCCCGCTTGGGACAATTCTATTCGTGCCAGGTTACGGATATGGTGTTGTAGCTGATAAGGGCGGTGCTATAAAAGGAAATCGTCTCGATTTATATTATGATACGGTGAAAGATGTTTATAGCCAATGGGGTAAGAAAAAAGTAAATGTGTATATAGTGAAAATAGGAAATGGTAAGTTTTCGGAAGAAGAGTTAACGATGTTAAATCAAGACGAAACGATGCAAGTGTTTCGTGGGCAATATTTAAAACAAAGATAGTCTAGTGGTAATAACGCTAGACTTTTTTCTTGTCTTATTTCACCATAGGAGATAGCATCTTTATCCCGCTATTTGCCGGGCAGTAAAACTCCCCCCTCAAAATTCAGCTGGAGCAAAGAAGTTAGGTGGGAGTCGGGCTCCCCGTAAACGCCCGATTGGTGCGGGCTAATAATCAGTGGGGGATGAACAAAACCCCCACTGATTAAAGTTTCACCTTATATGAAATAATAGAATTTAGAATTGTCGCATTTTATCGAAAATAAAGTTATAATGGACGTAGAGAAATTTAGGGGGTCTGAACATGTTTCAAGTACAAAAAGAATTAGCAAGTCATGAAGCGGTAATTGTTGCCTTATTTGAAGAAGATAAAACGAGTAGCTTTGTACAAGAACTGGATAAAGCGTTTGAAGGACAATTACAAGTTTTATTAGAAGAAAAAGAACTTTCAACTAAGAAGAAAGCCATTTCAAAAGTACATAGCTTAGGAAAAACCAATGTTAAACGTTATTATTTTGTTGGTTTAGGTAAGAAAGAGTCATATACAACAGAAACGTTACGTGCAGCTCTTAGTAAAGCTTTTAAATCGTTACAATCAGCAAAAGTAAAAGACGCAGCAATCTTACTTGATTCTTTCGTAACAGAGAAATTAGATGCGATTGATGTAGCTCATATTGCAACGGAAGTATATTGCCTTGGTACATACGGATTACAAACATATAAAACGGATGAAAAAGAAAGAGTAGAGTTAGAAAAACTGATTGCTATTACAGCAGAAGATGCACAAGAAATTGAAGCAGCATTAACGGTAGGATACGTACATGGACGTGCAACGAATTCAGCTCGTACGCTTGTAAATATGCCGCCAAACGTATTAACAGCGACAAAGCTTGCTGAGTATGCAGTTGAATTAGCGGAAAAATACGATATGGATTATAAGGTTCTTGAGAAAGAAGAGATGGAAGAGCTTGGTATGGGTGCATTACTTGCAGTAAACCAAGGATCTACTGAACCGCCAAAAATGATCGCTCTTATTTATAAAGGAAAAGAAGAGTGGAAAGATGTAATTGGATTTGTTGGAAAAGGGATTACATATGATACTGGCGGCTATTCTTTAAAACCACGTGAAGGCATGGTTGGTATGAAAGGTGATATGGGCGGCGCTGCAGCTGTTCTTGGCGCGATGGAGATCATCGGTGAACTTCGCCCAGAGCAAAATGTAATTGCTGTTATTCCATCAACTGACAACGTTGTAAGTGGTACAGCATTTAAGCCAGATGACGTTATTACATCTATGAGCGGAAAAACAATTGAAGTATTAAATACAGATGCAGAAGGTCGCCTAGCGTTAGCTGACGGTATTACGTATGCGAAGAAACTTGGTGCAAATTACTTAGTTGATGTTGCAACATTAACAGGCGGTGTAATTGTTGCACTTGGAAATCATACAACAGGCGCGATGACAAATAATGAAGAATTGTTTGAACAAGTGTTAGAGGCTTCTATGGAAACGGATGAGCCAATTTGGCAATTGCCGATTTTTGAACGTGATAAAGAACGTGTCAAAAACAGTAAATTTGCTGATTTAAATAACTCACCAGGCCGTGAAGGACATGCGGTTATGGCTGGGACATTCCTTGGTGAATTTGCAGAAGAAACACCATGGGTACACTTAGACATCGCTGGAACATCTGAAACAACAGGTGCACATGATTTAGGACCATCTGGAGCAACAGGTGCAATGGTGCGTACACTTGCAACACTTGTTGAGCGTTTCGGAGAAGAATAAAGAATGAAAAAAAACTGTCTGGAAAGGTCATTACATACTGAACCTTTCCGGAACAGCTTTTTTTATTTTATAGGTATTCTATAAAGAAATCGTATATAACGTCCCATTTAAAGCGAATGAAGTACGCCCTGTTTCCTCAGAGACAACTAATATAAGTGAATCGTTTTTCTCTGATAAGCCAATCGCAGCCCTGTGACGTGTTCCTAGCTCAGGATTGATTTCTGTACTTTTTGTTAATGGAAGAATATTAGCTGCTGAGACAATATGATTATTTTTAATGAGAACGGCTCCGTCATGAAGAGGGTTCCCTGGATAAAAAATTGATTCAAGTAGTGGAGCGGTTAAGTGTGCGTTTAATGTTGTTCCAGTTTGAATGAAAGAATTAAGAGCGTCACTTCGTTCCACGATAATAAGAGCACCGTGTTTTCGAGCACTTAAATGTTGGACAGCTGTAGTGATGAAATGTGAACTTTCCGTATAAGGTGATAAATATGCTTGAATATAATATGTAGCTGCTAACGTCTGTACATTTGTTAACATATGATGAATATCTTCCATTTTACATAAAATACATTCATCTTCTTTATCGATTGCATGCTTCATGTTTGATAATTCTTTTTCAGCAATTTCAATCATCTGCTTTGTTTTTATTTTGAGCTCTTCTGACAAGCCCCATTCTTGCATAATCCTCATTCCCTTTGGTGGAGTATTTAACCATAGTGTATACAAATATTTATAGTAAAATCCTGTTAGATTTTAAAAAATATTGAGATGCAGGTTGTTTTTTTCATATAATGAAGGTACGACAGGTGAGAGGAGATGGAAGTATGAATTGGAAACAAGAATTTAGTCGCTGGCTTTCATATGCAGAATTAGACACAGAATTAAAAGAACAGCTAGAAAACATGAAGCAAGATGAGAAGAAAATCGAGGATAGCTTTTATAAAAATCTAGAGTTCGGCACAGGTGGTATGCGTGGTGAACTTGGTGCTGGTACGAACCGTTTAAATGTATATACAGTTCGTAAAGCAACAAAAGGATTAGCTAGGTTTATTGAAAAATTAGGTGAAGAAGCGAAAAAACGTGGTGTTGTTGTCGCGTATGATTCTCGTCATAAATCACCTGAATTCGCAATGGAAGTAGCTGCTACACTTGGTGCGCAAGGTATTACAACATATGTATTTGAAAGCTTGCGTCCAACACCAGTGCTTTCTTTCGCAGTTCGTCATTTACATACAGTAAGTGGAATCGTTCTTACGGCAAGCCATAATCCGCCCGAATATAACGGTTATAAAGTATATGGTGAAGATGGTGGGCAGTTGCCTCCAAAAGAAGCTGATGAGTTAATTGGCTACGTAAATGCAGTAGAAAATGAATTAACAGTTGAAGTTGCTGATGTTGAGCAATTAAAAGCTGACGGTCTATTACATATAATTGGACAAGAAGTAGATGATGCATATGCGGCAGAATTGAACAATGTCATTATTAATAAAGAGATGGTGAAAGAAGTAGGAAAAGATTTGAAAATCGTCTTTACACCATTACATGGAACGTCAAATATTTCGGTACGCCGTGGTTTAGAAGAAGTTGGATTTACAGATGTAACAGTTGTAAAAGAGCAAGAGTTACCAGATCCAAACTTCTCTACAGTAAAATCACCAAACCCAGAAGAGCATGCAGCGTTTGAGTATGCAATTCGCGACGGTGAAAAAGTAGGCGCTGATGTGTTAATCGCAACAGATCCTGATGCAGACCGTCTAGGTGTAGCAGTTCGCAATCATGATGGTGAGTTCCAAGTGTTAACTGGTAACCAAACAGGTGCGTTAATGCTTGATTACTTATTATCACAAAAGAAGGAAAATGGAACGCTTCCAGAAAACGGTGTTGTTTTAAAAACAATCGTAACGTCTGAAATTGGCCGTACAATCGCAAAAGCATACGGTTTAGATACAGTTGATACGTTAACTGGATTTAAATTTATCGGTGAAAAAATTAGACAGTATGAAGAAAGTGGACAATATGAATTCCAATTCGGTTATGAGGAAAGCTATGGTTATTTAATCCGTCCATTCTGCCGTGATAAAGATGCGGTGCAATCAGTCCTATTTGCATGTGAAGTAGCTGCGTACTACAAATCACAAGGTAAAACGTTATATGATGGTCTGTTAGAAGTATTTAAGAAGTATGGGTTCTTCCGTGAGGATCTTGTATCGTTAACGTTAAAAGGAAAAGATGGTGCCGAACAGATTCAAAAGATGATGGCAACATTCCGCGGGAATCCTCCGAAAGAAGTAGCTGGTTTAACAGTCGTTGCAGTTGAGGATTATAAGGAAAGCATCATTACAACGTTACAAGATGGAAATAAGGAAGAGATTCACTTACCGAAATCAAATGTGTTAAAATATCAATTAGAAGATGGTTCTTGGTTCTGCTTACGTCCATCTGGAACAGAGCCGAAAATTAAATTCTACTTTGGTGTACAAGATGATTCCTTACAAAATAGTGAACAAAAGTTACTTACTATTAAAGAAGATATTATGAATCGTTTATAATAGAGTAGAGTGATACTGATAGGAAAAGGGGAGAACGGCCTCCTCTTTTCTTGTAGTTTTGTTTGATGTAGAGGATTATTACGAGCGAGTGTTATAAATTTGCACTTTACTAAGAGAATTAGAATGAAAAGCGAGGGTATTTGTCATGAAAAAAGTGAGAAAAGCAATTATTCCGGCAGCGGGATTAGGAACACGCTTTTTACCAGCAACGAAAGCAATGCCAAAAGAAATGCTTCCAATTGTAGATAAACCAACAATTCAATACATCGTAGAAGAAGCAGTAAAATCAGGCATCGAAGATATTATTATCGTTACTGGTAAAGGAAAGCGCTCTATCGAAGATCATTTTGATAACGCATTTGAATTAGAGCAAAACTTATTAGAGAAGAAAAAGTATGAGTTACTTGAAAAAGTACAAGCTTCTTCTAAAATGGTAGATATCCATTACATTCGTCAAAAAGAACCAAAAGGATTAGGACATGCTGTTTGGTGCGCACGTAAATTCATTGGTGATGAGCCGTTTGCAGTATTATTAGGCGATGATATCGTTCAAGCTGAAAAACCATGTTTACGTCAATTAATGGACGAGTATGACAAAACACTTTCTTCTGTTATTGGTGTACAAACTGTTCCTGAAGCAGAAACACATCGCTACGGAATTATTGATCCGTTAGAGCAAGAGGGACGTCGTTATCAAGTTCGTCAATTCGTTGAAAAACCAACGAAAGGTACTGCGCCTTCAAACTTAGCGATTATGGGACGTTACATTTTAACTCCTGAAATCTTTATGTTCTTGGAACAGCAACAAGCTGGAGCGGGTGGCGAAATTCAGTTAACGGATGCAATTCAAAGCTTAAATGAAATTCAACGTGTATTTGCTTACGACTTCGAAGGAAAGCGTTATGACGTTGGTGAAAAATTAGGATTTGTTCAAACAACAATTGAAATGGCATTGCAACACCCAGAATTACGTGATGATATGCTAGTAATGATGAAGAAAATTTTAGAAGAGCAAATGAAGCAAGAGTCTTAATATAATAAACAAGGAGCTGTTCCTATAGGAACAGCTCCTTGTTTATTATGAAATCGTCGAATGAGAATGCTGATAAGCCGAACGACGTACAGCATAGTATATGCGAGGTGCGATAATAGCGCCGATAATTGTAAACGCAATATCTTTTACTGCAAACCACATCATAATCATCCAGGCAGCTTTATAACTCATATTACCACCCATGAAAATATTGACTGCCCCGTACATATAAGTAGTACCGATAATATAGGTTAAAATGATTCCGACGAAAGAAGCAATTGCAAAGTTGCTGAATGTTGGTCGTTCTTTTTGTTCTACTAGTTTTCCTGATACGTAAGCAACGATAATAAATGCGATAATAAAACCACCAGTAGGATCTAAAAGTGCCCCGAATCCAGCTTTGAAGTTAGCGAAGATTGGCGCACCCGCTACTCCAACAAGCATGTAAACAGTCATTGATAATGCCCCAAGTCTACTCCCAAGAAGAAGACCTGCTAAAATTGCGAAAAATGGTTGCATAGATAACGGGACGCCCGCTATTTGTAGGAATGGTGCCCACGATACAATATTTGCACCAATAGCCATAAGAGCGACGAACATGGCAGCTAATGCTAAATCTAAAACATGAAGCTTCTTCATAATGTTAACCTCCAGTTGTGTTTAGGTTAACATTATCGTAGCGAAAATATTTACTTGTTGTCAATCAAAATATTTTGATAAGAAGGCTTTAAATAGTCTCTAAGCAATGTGTATGGAATACGAAATTGCGGGATTCCGCTTGAATAAGGAGCAATTTCATATAAAGGGAAATAAATCACAAGATTATCCGGTTCTAAAAAGTAGTGAAACTTTTTAGTGCTCGTTACCTTTTCGGCTGCGTCAGGGAAATAAATGCTTTCATTTTGTTTAATTTGTCTTACAATCTCTGTGCGAATTATTTCTTTATATTTATCCTCTTGTTGAAATAAATCGTCTAAGTGTAATAATTTTTTTTCGTTTAAATCAAATGTATTTGCCTTCCACGTATAAAGTCCGTGCGCTCCGCCTGTATATTGATAGTAATTCACATATAGACTTAGGAAAGGTGGTTTGTTTAAAGCTACTTTATAGTCAACATTTGCAACGTATGGATGAAAAGGTGTGCTAGATCCTTCTGTTTCTTTATAATATTTCTTCGCTTCTTTTTCTAATTTACTTTTAAATGTAGCAGTAGAGTTTTTGTAATAGGAATTTAGCTTATTTTGAAATTTCGAATCAGAAAAGTTGTGAAAGGAAGGCCTATTAATTTGATATTCTATATAAGGTTTCTTACCTTTTTGTGTTACAGTCTTAACATTGATTGTCAGGTTGGATGCTTTGGCTGCTATTGCACAATTTGGTACAATAGTCAGGAAGGAGAACATAAGCAATAGTATACAAAATTTCTGTTTCATTTAGGTGAAACCTCCTTATATAAGTGTTATAGGTAGTTTGAAATTAAATAGGTAAAATTATACATTTGTTTTAAAGTGAGAGAGGTTGAAAACGATATGTCAAAAACTTTAATGGATTCGCTTGGAATTGAGTTGTTAGAAATGACAGAGGATAAAGTAGTTGCTACAATGCCTGTTGATGAACGTACGCATCAGCCGTTTGGATTTTTACATGGCGGTGCATCTGTTGCATTAGCAGAAACTGTGGCAAGTGTTGGTTCATACAATTTAATTGATCAAGAGAAATGTATTTGTTTTGGATTAGAAATTAATGCAAATCATATTCGCTCAAAGCAAGATGGAATTGTAACAGCAATCGGAACACCGATACATAGAGGACAATCGACAATGGTTTGGGATATTCGCATCATTGATGAAAATGATGATTTACTATGCATATCAAGATGTACAGTAGCAATTAAAGAAAAACGTGAAAAATAGAAAAGAGGCGGCTCTTATGAGCTGCCTCTTTTTTATCCCGCATTAACGGGCAGTAAAACGCCCACCTCAAAATTCGGCTGGAGCAAAGAAGTTAGGTGGGAGATTAACTGCCCGTAAACGCCCGATTGGTTCAACTAATAATCAGCGGGGGATGAACAAAACCCCCACTGATTAAAGTTTCACTTTATAATTAGAACTGGATTTTTTTCTCTAAGAAACCTTTTAGTTCGCTAATTGGCATACGAACTTGTTCCATAGTGTCACGGTCACGTACTGTAACAGCTTTGTCTTCAACAGAGTCGAAGTCGTATGTGATACAGAATGGTGTACCGATTTCGTCTTGACGACGGTAACGTTTACCGATAGAACCAGTTTCATCAAAGTCTACCACGAAGTCTTTAGCTAGTTCTGCGAATATTTCAGTAGCACCTTCAGATAGCTTTTTAGATAATGGTAAGATAGCTGCTTTATATGGTGCTAAAGCAGGGTGGAAACGAAGAACTGTACGAGAATCGTTTTCTAATTGCTCTTCTTCATATGCATCACATAAGAATGCTAATGTTACACGGTCTGCACCTAGAGATGGCTCGATGCAGTATGGCACGTAACGCTCATTCGTTTGTGGATCGATATAGTTAAAGTCTTCGTTAGAGTGTTCCATATGACGTTTTAAATCGAAGTCTGTACGAGATGCAACGCCCCATAGTTCGCCCCAACCGAATGGGAATCTGAATTCAATATCAGTTGTTGCGTTACTGTAGTGAGATAATTCGTCTTCACCGTGGTCACGAAGACGCATGCTTTCTTCAGTCATACCAAGTGAAAGTAACCAGTTTTTACAAGTTTCACGCCAGAATGCGAACCACTCTAAATCTTCACCAGGCTTACAGAAGAATTCAAGTTCCATTTGTTCGAATTCACGTGTACGGAATGTGAAGTTACCAGGTGTGATTTCGTTACGGAAACTTTTACCGATTTGGCCGATACCAAATGGAAGTTTCTTACGCATAGAGCGTTGTACGTTTTTAAAGTTTACGAAAATACCTTGTGCTGTTTCAGGACGAAGGAAGATTTCGTTTGTGCTAGACTCTGTAACACCTTGGAAAGTTTTGAACATTAAGTTGAACTGACGGATTTCCGTGAATTCTTGGCTACCGCAATCTGGGCATTTTACTTCATGTTCTTTCATTAAGTCAGCCATTTGGTCGAAAGTAAGACCGTCAACGACCATTTCGATGCCTTTTGCGTCTAATGCATCTTCAATTAATTTGTCAGCACGGTGACGAGCTTTACATTTTTTACAGTCGATCATTGGATCATTAAAGTTACCAACGTGACCAGAAGCGATCCAAGTTTTTGGGTTCATTAAAATAGCAGCATCTAAACCAACGTTGTGTGGAGATTCTTGAATGAACTTTTTCCACCAAGCTTTTTTAACGTTATTTTTTAATTCGATTCCAAGTGGACCGTAATCCCATGTGTTTGCAAGACCACCGTAAATTTCAGAACCAGGGAAAACGAAACCGCGATGTTTTGCTAAGTTTACAACTTGTTCCATTGAATACATAATAAAATCCTCCTTTTGAAAGTTAACGTATTTGCGATGACGTGATGGGTACTTTGGAAACGAGCAATATATGCTTTAAAAAACATAAAAAAACGCTCATCCCAAGGCTTAATCGCCTAGGGACGAGCGTTTGCCCGCGGTTCCACCCTAGTTGATACACAAAATGTGCATCCACTTTATCACGTATTGCTCGAGACTGCCGTTTCCTCGCAGCTTCAGGCTTTCACTATCCCTGAATCGCTTTTTATGCAAGTACTTATAAGTCCGTCATCGCTACTTATATTAATAATAATGAACATATTCTAACACGTTCTTTTTTAAATCTCAATAGAGGAACGTGCCTATCTAGGATAGAGTCTCGCCTATTTTTTCGTTATTTATTCCGTAATTTTGCTTAATATGCTTAATTGCTTCGCGTCTGCTTAGTGGAGCGAGCTCGTTAGTTTGAACGTATTCCCAAACTACATCTGGCTTTGTTTTTGCATATTCGCGAAGGACCCAGCCGATTGCTTTTTGAATGAAAAATTCTTTTGAAGAATGTAGTTGTCCGATAATCCAGAAAAGGAGTTCTTCATCCATTTTTTGTTTATATTTCAGCTGGAATAAAATAGCGGCACGCTGTAACCATATGTTTTCTGATGCAATCCATTTTGGAATATATGCAGAAATTAATTCTGGATGTTTTAAAAAGATGGCACCTAAAAATGTAGGGACGATGCTATCAACAGAGTCCCACCAAGATTTTGTGACAATAAGTTCTTCTAGAAATGGGATATGAGTTTCGTTTATGTGCTTTTTATATTTTTGCATGATATCGAGTGCGGCAGCTTGAAATTCACGTTCTGGTAAGTCCCAAAGCTCACGTATGATAATTTGGAAGTCCTTTTTATCTGGGAGCGTATGTATTTGAATGACGTCTTTCAATAATTGTCTTCTCTCGGGAGTTTGAATACCGAGAAACGGGAAGTGATTTTTCATATAACGTGCCATCGGTTCTGCTTTTTCGGGATTTTGATGAGCTGTAAAATGCTCTTGTAATGCCTTTACAAATGGATGCATAGGTATGTGCTCCTCTCTTATTATCTTTCTCATATTATTATACAAAGAGTTTGGGTGAATTTTAAAACATAACTTGCAATGTAATGAAATATGTTGAGAAGAGAGAGGAGAGGATAAGATGGAAGATCAAAGCGTACTAGCAGGTTTCTTTGCTCTTAGTTTTGCGTTTATTCTTGTTATAATAATTTGGGCAATTATTTCGTATTTGTTAACGGCTTTTGCACTTTATACGATGGCGAAAAATGATGGTGCAACTGATGGTGTTCTTGCTTTTATTCCGTTTATAAATAGTAAGACATGGGGCGATTTAGCGAAAGATAAATTACCAGATTTCTTGAAAGAAGAGGCAGGGTGGAAAGTATTTGGCATATATGTCGGATGTTTCATTTTTAATTTCGTACCAATTATAAGTTTGCTAGCAACAGCCGTATCGATTGTGCTGTCTATTTATCTCATCTACGCTATTTTGGATAGATACGGAACGAATTCCATACTATTTACGATCATTCATACAATCACGTTTTCGGTTTTCTTGCCGATTCATTTGTTCATTATTCGGAATGAGCCGGTAAGGTATAAAGAGTAGGCGTATCAAAGTTGTCGAGCGGTCGATATATTTGGTTCTATAATAATTCGGATATGCTGAAAAAAGAACGAAAGCGCCCTGCTAAGCGGGGCGCTTTTTTCTACTACATAAGATAGCGTAAGTAAATGTAAATGTGAGAAATGATTAATGAAACGATCATAATTGGGAAGCCGACTTTAAGGAATTCCATGTAGCTGAATTTATGTCCTTCACGACTTGCGATTCCGGCTACGATTACGTTAGCAGAAGCCCCGATTAATGTTCCGTTTCCACCTAGGCAAGCACCTAATGCTAATGCCCACCATAGTACATCGACTTGTGCGTCAGAAGGTGATAAACCTAGCCCAACTGCCATATCGTTAATAAGCGGAATCATTGTTGCAACGAATGGAATGTTATCGATTGTTGCAGAGGCGATACCAGATACCCATAGAATAAGGATAGATGCTTGAGAAATATCTCCGCCTGTTATTCCAATTACTTTTTGAGCTAACGTTTTGATAAGACCGATATCGATAAGTCCTCCAACGAGTACGAATAGTCCCGCGAAGAAGAAGATTGTTACCCATTCTACACTTGCGAATACCTCTTCAATTTCATGTTCTTTCACACCGATTAACATAAGGACAGTAGCACCAGTTAAGGCGATGATAGCTGCATCAATATGGAAGATGGAATGAGTCATGAAACCTAAAATAGTAAGTCCAAGTACTGTTAAAGATTTTTTCATTAATACTGGATCTTTAATGTATTGTTTTTCATCTAAGCTCATTAGCTTTTTAATTTGTACAGGATCAGCAATTAATTGCTTACGGTACATGAAGTAAAGCATTGTTGCTGTAACAGCAATAATGATGATTACGATAGGTGCTAAGTTGAATAAGAAAGCATTGAAGTCTAAATGTTTATTAGCAGAACCAATCATAATATTTGGCGGATCACCAATTAATGTTGCTGTTCCTCCGATGTTTGAAAAAATAATTTCAGAAAGTAAATATGGAACAGGATTTACTTGCAAGATGCGCGTAATAGATAAAGTAACTGGAACAACAAGAAGTACGGTTGTAACGTTATCTAAAAATGCGGAGCCAAGCGCGGTAAGTAAGGAAAGTGAAATTAAAATTTTAATTGGATTTCCTTGTGCTCCTTTTGCGGCTTTAATGGCAACGTATTGGAAGACACCTGACTTACTTGTAATGTTTACCAGTATCATCATACCGATGAGTAATGTAATTGTTCCCCATTCAATATGTTTCGTAAAGGCATTGTGTAAGTCAACGACCCCGGCAATTACCATGAATGCTGCACCAAGAAGTGCGATGACAGCGCGGTTAATTTTTTCAGAAATAATAATGGCATATGTAATTAAAAAGACTGCGATAGCGAAATAATACTGCCAGTTTGCGAGTTCTTGCGTTGTTTCGTGCAAAACTCTCATCTCCTTTCATTCACTTTTCTTAGTGTGTCAAAAAATTAACTAGATGAAACACACATAACGTCATTATAAAGTAGAAAAATGGCGGATGTAAATGAAAGGGTTTATTTTGTCATATTTTCTGCATAGGTCATTTTTTCTTATTTTTAAAAATATTTGTGGGCATTTGACATATATATAAGATACATCCAATCTGAATATTTAAAATCGAATCAGCATTCGAGCTTGTTCGTGTAGGAGTGTCAAATAGAAAGGAATGACAAAGATGATAAGGAAGGGATCGTATGGATGAACAACGATTTTTGTTTTTAGACTTTGAGTTTACGATGCCCCAGCATAGAAAAAAGCCAAAAGGTTTTTTCCCAGAAATTATTGAGGTCGGACTCGTTTCAGTTGTTGGTTGTAAGGTGGAAGATACGTATTCATCGCATATTAGACCGAAAACATTTCCGTCTTTAACGGATCGATGTAAAAAATTTTTAGGAATTAAACAGGAAGTAGTGGACAAAGGAATTTCTTTTCATGAACTTGTTGAGAAACTTGCAGAATATGAAAAGAGTTGTAAACCGACAATTGTAACGTGGGGAAATATGGATATGAAAGTCTTAAAGCATAATTGCGAAATGGCGGGAGTAGAATTTCCATTCTTTGGACAGTGTCGTGATTTATCGCTTGAGTATAAGAAGTTTTTTGGAGAGAGAAATCAAACAGGGCTGTGGAAAGCAATTGAGGCGTATGGGAAAGCAGGAACAGGAAAGCATCATTGTGCGCTTGATGATGCGATGACGACATATAATATTTTTAAGTTAGTAGAAAAAGATAAAGAGTATTTAGTCAAACCAGCACCTCCAACATTAGGGGAACTTGTTGATTTTTCGAAAGTGTTAAAGAAAGTGAGTACACAGTAACGACCAAATTGCAAAACATGTAATTTGGTCGTTTTGTTTTTTAAAGTTTGTAATCTTGCTTCAATTGCTGAAGTGTTTCTAGACTACGCCCCGCAAAAGGTGAATCATCTTCAGAAAATGAATTCATTTGAGTTTCTAATGCTAATTTTAGTGACTCTGTATAATCCGGAATTGCTCCTTCATATTTCTTCACCATTTGCTCTGGAATGTTCGTCTGTTCACGAAAAGCTAAAGCACGTCTTTCGTGGAAGAATGGTACTTCAGCTTGTTTTACATTATGTAAATCCCCTTGCACTGGATGTTTTAAAACAGCTAATACTTTTACGACGTAACTGCCAGGACGGCTATTTGTAATTTCGCCGATGTATTTTCCAGTTTTATAAATACCAGTAACGATTTCACCAATTTCAAATGTTTCTCTCATATTTTTCACCTCAAGTTTATAGTAAGGAAAGTGCGCGAAGGAGTCAAAGAAATCATTCGCTTTCGGAACGCCCCCTTGAGAATATGACAGGCTTCAATTATAATTTAAGATGATAAAACAGAAAATTCTGATGTTTATTCTTACTATAAATTCCCCGATAAGGAGTGTTTCATATGATGCCTTTATATTTTCCTGAAGATAAAACGGAGTATATTATTCCAGGTATTGTTTGCGTTCTATTTATCATCGGTGCGGTTGCTACGTGGCGTATGTTTATTCGTGTATCAAAACGAGAAGCAGAGCGATTACAGAAAGTAGAAGAAAAGCTTTTAGCTGAAAAGAAACAGTAATTCATTTTTGCATGTTTCCCTCTATGCTCGGACAATCTAAGGGCAGAAAGTATTTTGGAGGGAATTGAATGAAAAGACGGCTTTTTTTCAGTTGTTGTTTATTATTTCTAATGGTGGGTTGTGACCAAGGGAAGCCGAAAGAAATTGATGTGAAATTACATAATGCTTCAGGTGATGAAGTTGGGACTGCAAAAGTAACTCAGCAAACAAGTGGAGTGAAAATTACGATTAAAGCGGAAGGCTTTACACCAGGATCACACGGGCTGCATGTACATGAAATCGGAGAATGTAAAGCGCCACGTTTCGAATCATCTGGGAATCATTTTAATCCGGATAATAAAGAACATGGGCTCTTGAATCCGAAAGGTGCGGAAAATGGTGATTTACCGAACGTAGTTGCAGACGGTTCGGGAAAGATTAAAGCAGAAATCGATGCTCCGCATATAACGCTTGAAGAAGGAAAAACGACGATTCATAGAAAAGATGGAGCGTCTATTATTATTACAGAAAACGCTGATGATGGTATGACACAACCAACGGGTAAATCTGGTGGCCGAATTGCTTGCGGTGTTATTGTTAAAAAAGCGTCGGATATGAAGAAAAAATAGAATCTACCGCGAATGGTAGATTTTGTTCTAAAACCACATGATGGTAAGTGGAATTATATCGATTTACCGAAAAAAGGAGGTTGTCCCAAAATCATTTTGGGATAGCCTCCTTTTTTGTTATGAGAATGTATGGTGTAGTCTGTTTAAAATTTCTTCTAAAACAGATCTAGGACAGCCAATGTTAATTCGGATATGGGCTTCGCCACCTGTTCCATATTTCTCACCAGGCTCAATAATGATTTTACCTTTCTCTTCAAGCAATGCTGTTCGTTCATCTTGAGAAAGGTCCAAGTGGGAACAATCAATCCACAGTAAAAAACTACCTTCTGGTTTAATTACAGAAAGAGCTGGTATGTGATTTTGAATATAATCACAAGCAAATTGAGCGTTATCTTCAACGTACAATCGAATTTCATTTAGCCAATCATTACATTCTGTATAGGCACTTTGCATTGCTGTATAAGCAAATGTATTTAATCCGTGGAATCCTTGTCTATATTGGATAGACATAAAGACATTACGGAGATTTTCATTCGGAATAATAATGATCGATGCTTGTAATCCAGCGATATTAAATGTTTTGCTCGGAGCCATACAAGTAATAGTGCGTGCTGCTAATTCTTCAGATAAAGAAGCAAACGGTATATGAGTATGGCCTCTATAAATAATATCGGCGTGAATTTCATCCGCGACAACGGTTACATTATATTGCGTACATAACGTACCGAGTTTTATTAGCTCCTCTTTCGTCCAAATGCGTCCGATAGGATTGTGAGGGCTGCAAAGGAGCATTAGTTTTACACCTTGTTTAAATTGAGTTTCTAGATGCTCGAAGTCTATCTTATATATGCCATTTTGTTTAAACAAGGGACTCTCACATAATTGTCTATTATTTGTTTTGACCATTTCAAAAAATGGTGGATAAATAGGAGGTTGTACGAGTACGGCTTCTCCTTCTTTCGTTATAGCTTGTATGCTCGTACTAAGAGCTGGAACGATACCTGCGCTAAATACAATCCATTCTTTTTGTATTTCCCAATTGTATTGGCTTTTCGTCCAATTACAAATGATATCACCAATATTTTCAGGAGGAAGTGTATAGCCGAAAATAGGATGTTCTGTGCGTTTTTGTAATGCAGTTTGAATTGGTTTTGGTACTTCAAAATCCATATCTGCAATCCAAGCGTGGATGAGCTCTTCATTTTTATATGTATCCCATTTTGTACTATGTGTTCCGCGACGATTTACCGTTTTATGAAATAGTTGCATATGTTTGCTCCTTTCTTCTGTCAAACTGTTAAATTATGAAAATTCTCACTCTTCTTATAGAATAGCTGATGTGATACGATAAAGAAAAGCATTAAAAAGTGAAAAGGCGGGAAATAGATGGGTGCATATGACAAAATGATTGAGGTTGTGAAAAATTGGGATCCGTTTCAAATGGGACCGGAGTTTTATGAAACAGAAGCGAGCGATGTTGTAAACGTCGTAAGTGTGTTTGATGATCCGAAATACATCGCAAAGAAGATTCAACATATATACTTTATGTCTTTTGAAGAAGTACCTGCACTTGAAAAATGCGAAAAATTAGCAGTAGAGTTACTCGTACTAAAAGAAGGCGGAAGTTGTTCATTATAGGCTGTCGGAATTTACGACAGCCTTTTTGTTTATTTTCATTTGTGCGGTTTGATTAAAGCTTCACTTTATCCCGTTTTAACGGGGCAGTAGGACTCCCGCCTCAAAACTCGGTTGAAGCAAAGAGGTTAGGCGAGAAATCAAACTGCCCGTAAAAACCCGATTGATGAAGGCTAATAATCCGTGGGGATAGAACCTCCCACGGATTAAAGCTTCACTTTATTGCGCCGCAAACGCAATAATTTCTTCATAAACATGATCGGGCTTTTCTTCAGGTAGTAAGTGTCCTGTATTTTCATAAGAAATGAAAGTGGAATTAGGTAGGTCTTTATGGAGACGGTGTCCTACATGTACAGGGACGACGCGATCTTTTTCACCCCAAATGAGTAATACTGGGGTTTCGATTTTTTGTAATTCAGTTGAAGATAAGTCACCTTCACGGTCTCTTATCATTCGAGTTAAAGCAGGGAATATACGATCATCATAAAAAGGAGCAGCATAGCCTTCCATCATTTCATTGTCAATTAATGAATGGTCATGAACGACATTCATTAAATTATGAACGATGCCCCTTCGAATAATCCAGTTCTTCACGTATAAGTGGAAGAACGGTAAATAAGAGGAGTACAGTAAAGGGAAGTTTGCGCGTGCTAAATAACTAGAGCTACATAGTAAAATCGTCTTTGAAATTAATTCAGGGCGTAGTCGGTTTACAAAGAGTGAAATTTGTCCGCCCATAGAATGACCAACTAATACAATATTTGAGAGAGATAAATGTTCGATTAAATCGATAATAATAGCTGCTAAATTGTGATAAGAATATTTAAAGAGATGAGATTTATCACTTTTTCCGAATGGTGGTAAATCAAGGGCAATTACTGTACCTTCCTTTGTTAGTAAAGGAATGAGTCGTCGATAGCTAAATGAGGAAGAGAGGAAGCCGTGAACGAGTACGAAAGTAGGTCGTTCTTTTTTAGTATTATGTTCATACAATTCGTAATGAATAGTAGTCCCGCGAGTGGAAAAAGTGAAGTAAGGGCATTTGCATTCATGGTTCATTTTTTGTCACTCCATTGATTTTTGTTCATATCATCTCCAGACAAGAAACAAAATATGTTAACAAAAAAAGGCAAGATGACATCGTCATCTTGCCTTTTGCGTATTTATCCCGCAAAAGCCCGATTGGTGTGTGCTAATAATCAGTGGGGGATGGACAAAACCCCCACTGATTAAAGTTTCACTTTATAATTACCCACGCACAATATTAGGTGGTGTTTTTCCTTGTAATCCTGCCACTAAATTTTCAGCAGCTGTCATAGCCATTTGCTGCCGAGTTTTTAATGTTGCAGATCCAATGTGCGGTAAAGTTACAACGTTTTGTAATGATAAGAGCGGATTCTCTTTTTGAATCGGCTCTTGTGTAAATGTGTCGATGCCGGCTGCAAATATTTTCTTTTCTGTTAACGCATGAATTAATGCAGTTTCATCTACTGTTTTCCCGCGAGAAGCATTAATGAAAATTGCTGTTTCTTTCATTAGTGAAAATTCCTTTTCACCGATAAGATGATATGTTTCATCTGTTAATGGAGTAAGAAGAATAATAAAATCAGATTGCTTGATTAGAGTTTGTAAATCACAATATGTAGCATCAAATTTTTGCTCAGCTTCTTCTTTACGGCGACGGTTATAGTAAAGGACATTCATATCAAATCCGAATTTCGCTCGTTTTGCGACAGCTTCTCCAATTCGTCCCATTCCGATAATACCGATCGTACTATGATGTACATCTAGTCCGAAGTGTTCTTTTCCGATTTCAGCGTTCCATTCACCATTTTTCACATAGGAATTGAGTTCGCAAACACGGCGACCAGCAGATAACATAAGAGCGAAAACGAGATCGGCTACTGTATCATCTAACACATATGGAGTATTCGTTCCGATAACATTTTGTTTTTTCATCGCTTTTAAATCAAAGTTATCATGGCCAACAGAAATGTTGCTTACTACTTTTAAATTAGGAGCAGCCTGCAATAATTCTTCATTTATAGCAGATCCGAAATTTAATAACCCATCTTTATCTTTTATTTTTTCCAATAGAACATCACGAGGTACTTTCTCGTTTTGATCCCATTTTTCAAAATCACAGTGTTCTGATAAATAGTTTTCTACAAATGTTGGAACTGGTTCGGCAATATATACTTTTGGTTTCACGGTTCCATCCCCTTTCCTCTTTACCCGGATTGGTGTGTGCTAATAATCAGCTGGTATGAACCCTACCACTGATTAAAGTTTCACTTTACCCCGCTATTAACGGGCAGTAAGACGCCCACCTCAAAAAACGGCTGAAACAAAGAGGTTAGGTGGGAGATTAACTGCCCGCAAAAGCCCGATTGGTGAAGGCTAATAATCAGTGGGGATGAACCCTCCCATTGATTATTAGCCTTCACTTTATTTTGACATAATTCTCAAAAAAAATCTTCTTTTCAAACTGGAAAGAGTATTTGTATAATTTAGACACAAACTAAAAGGAAGGATGATTTATATGGTGACAGAGAAAGAATTGGAATTATTAGCTTGTCTTGAAAAGAATAGTCGTTTATCTGTAGATACATTAGCGAAGTTGTTAAATATAGAAGTAGAAGAAGCGAAAAAAATGGTTACGAAATTAGAAAGTGAAAAGATTATCGTGGACTATGTAACACATATCGATTGGACAAAAGTGAAAGAACATACTGGTTTAACGGCGATGATTGATGTGAAAGTTACACCGAAGCGTGGTGTCGGTTTTGATGCAGTAGCTGAACAAATTTATCGCTATTCAGAAGTGAAATCCGTTTATTTAATGTCTGGGACATATGACCTTTCTATTACATTAGAAGGGAAGACAATGGGAGAAGTAGCAATGTTTGTTTCTGAGAAATTAGCAACAATTGAATCTGTCGTTTCAACGACAACTCATTTTATTTTGAAGAAGTATAAACATGAGGGGATTATTTATGAAAAGACAGATGATGATAAGAGAATTGTGGTGACACCGTGAAGCAATTTGACCTATCTAGAGTAGCAGAATCTTTACAACCGTCCGGTATACGAAAGTTTTTTGATTTAGCGGCAAGTATGAAAGGTGTTATTTCACTTGGAGTGGGGGAGCCGGACTTTGTTACACCTTGGAATGTAAGGCAAGCATGTATTCGTTCTTTAGAACAAGGATATACGTCATATACAGCAAATGCAGGATTATTGGAGCTCCGTCAAGAAATAGCAAAGTATCTAAAAAAACAATTTGCAGTATCTTATGATCCGAATGATGAAATCATTGTTACAGTTGGAGCGAGTCAAGCGCTAGATGTAGCGATGCGTGCTATTGTAAACCCTGATGATGAAATACTTATTATTGAACCAAGTTTCGTTTCGTATGCACCACTTGTTACGTTAGCGGGCGGGGTCCCAGTTCCAGTAGCGACTTCATTAGAAGATGAATTTAAAGTACAGCCAGATCAAATTGAAGCAGCTATTACAACGAAAACAAAGGCAATATTACTTTGTTCTCCCAATAACCCAACAGGCGCAATGTTAAATAAATCCGAATTAGAAAAGCTAGCAGTTATTGTTGAGAAGTATAATTTAATCGTGCTATCTGATGAAATTTATGCAGAGCTCGTATACGACGAAGCATATACGAGTTTCGCGAGTATTAAAAATATGCGTGACCATACAATTTTAATTTCAGGGTTTTCAAAAGGATTTGCGATGACGGGATGGCGTCTTGGGATGATTGCAGCCCCTGTGCAATTTTCAGAATTAATGCTCAAAATCCACCAGTATTCAATGATGTGTGCACCGACGATGTCTCAATTTGCAGCACTTGAAGCATTACGCGGGGGAAATGATGAAGTAATTCGAATGAGAGATAGCTATAAAAAACGTCGTAACTTTATGACGACATCTTTCAATGAAATGGGCTTAACATGTCATGTGCCAGGCGGGGCATTTTATGTCTTCCCTTCTATAGCTTCAACCGGACTATCTTCAGCAGAATTTGCAGAACAATTATTATTAGAAGAAAAAGTGGCTGTTGTTCCTGGAAATGTGTTTGGCGGGAGTGGTGAAGGATTTATTCGTTGTTCATATGCAACATCGCTTGAGCAACTTATGGAAGCAATGAAGAGAATGGAACGGTTCATAGAGAATAAAAAAAGGACAAAACACAATACGTTTTGTCCATAAAAAGGGGGGGAATACTAGAAAGCCATGTGTTAGTATTCTATCCTAATATTGGAGAATTATACGTATTACAGGAAATTTTTTCGTGAATTTTGAATGAGTTCTATCAAAGTGGTATAATTTACTAATATAAGGTGGGAGTATCCTCGGTGTTTTACTTAGGATACTTACTCACTAATCGGATATTTAACAATAAATACATCTGCTTTGCTATTTACAATTGTAGAGAAAATGGTAAACGTATGGGAGTGTTTCACATGTCAGAACAATATACAACGGGAGTGGTTGTAACAGGGAAAGTAACTGGAATTCAAGATTACGGTGCATTTGTAGCTTTGGATGCAGAAACACAAGGACTTGTGCATATATCTGAAATCACAAATGGGTATGTAAAAGACATTCATGACTTTTTAAAGGTCGGAGATACAGTAGAAGTAAAAGTACTTTCAATTGATGAAGAACACAGAAAAATGAGTTTATCGTTAAAAGCGGCGAAAAGAAAGCAAGGACGAATTCTTATACCGAATCCATCTGAGAACGGATTTAATACACTGCGAGAAAAGCTAGCAGAATGGATTGAAGAGTCGGAGGTAATAAAGTAAAAGAGGAACGCATATGAGCGTTCCTCTTTTACTGTGACTTATGATATATATATTTGCAAATATGATTGCATGCAATCATATTCGTATGTCGGAGGCGAAAAAGACATACTGACTATTGAATTTCATGTGTTTCTGGGTCAGTACCAAGATTCTCGGATGGTTTAAATAGTAAGCCGAGGTTGATAAGCCCAGAAATACCAACGATGCCGTAAATAATACGTGCAAGAGCTGAGTTTTGTCCACCGAAAATGGCTGCTACTAAGTCAAACTGGAAGAACCCGATCAGTCCCCAGTTAACAGCGCCGATTACAGTGAAGACTAATGCGATACGTTGCAAGGTACTCATGAAAAGTCCCCCCTTAATATGAAGCGTGAGCAAGCAAGGAGTTAATAAGAAAATTTAACTCCTTTATAGAATGGTATAGTTTTGTTGTTTTTATACATGAAAAATGTACGGAAAAAGGATGTATATACATCTATACCGAAAAATGCGAATTTTTATGCAAAAATGAACTTTTTCTAAAAAATAAATAATGGTTACGTTTACAATTGTTGAATCGCTTGATTTACAACTTTAGTTTCGCTAAAGTGAATACAGAAATACATATACATAATTGGAGGGAAAAAGATGAGTACACATGTAACGTTCGACTATTCTAAAGCGTTATCCTTCATCGGTGAAAATGAACTAACTTATTTACGTGATGCAGTAAAAGTAACACATCATGCAATCCACGAAAAAACTGGAGCTGGGAACGATTTCCTTGGGTGGGTAGAGCTTCCGCTTCAATATGATAAAGAAGAATTTGCTCGCATTCAAAAATGCGCAGAAAAAATTAAAAATGACTCTGACATTTTACTTGTTGTAGGTATTGGTGGTTCTTACCTAGGAGCACGCGCAGCAATCGAAATGTTAAACCATTCTTTCTATAACACGCTTTCTAAAGAACAACGTAAAACTCCACAAGTGCTATTTGTTGGACAAAACATTAGCTCCACTTACATGAAAGATTTAATGGACGTACTAGAAGGTAAAGACTTTTCTATTAACGTTATTTCCAAATCAGGTACAACAACAGAGCCTGCAATCGCATTCCGTATTTTCCGTAAATTATTAGAAGAAAAGTATGGAAAAGAAGAAGCTCGCAAACGTATTTATGCAACTACAGATAAAGCGCGTGGTGCATTAAAAACATTAGCTGACAATGAAGGTTACGAAACATTTGTAATTCCAGATGATGTTGGCGGTCGTTTCTCTGTATTAACACCAGTAGGATTATTACCAATCGCAGTAAGTGGCCTAAACATTGAAGAGATGATGAACGGTGCAGCTGCTGGTCATAATGACTTCGCGAAATCAGAACTTGAAGAAAACCCAGCTTACCAATACGCAGTAGTTCGTAATGCCCTATACAATAAAGGGAAAACAATTGAAATGCTTGTTAACTATGAGCCAGCACTTCACTACTTCTCTGAGTGGTGGAAACAGTTATTTGGTGAAAGTGAAGGAAAAGATCAAAAAGGTATTTTCCCATCTTCAGCAAACTTCTCAACTGACTTACACTCATTAGGTCAATACATTCAAGAAGGTCGTCGTGACCTATTCGAAACAGTTCTTAAAGTAGGTACATCTACACACGAACTAAAAATCGAATTAGACGACAACGATTTAGATGGATTAAACTACCTTGCTGGTGAAACGATAGACTTCGTAAACACAAAAGCATACGAAGGTACATTACTTGCACATAGCGATGGCGGAGTACCGAACTTAATCGTAAACATTCCAGAACTAAACGAGTACACATTCGGTTACCTTGTATACTTCTTCGAAAAAGCATGTGCGATGAGCGGCTACCTATTAGGCGTAAATCCATTTGACCAACCAGGAGTAGAAGCGTACAAGAAAAATATGTTTGCTCTACTTGGAAAACCAGGATTTGAAGAGTTAAAAGCAGAATTAGAAGAGCGTTTAAAATAATAAAAAGCGATCGGGTCTCCGATCGCTTTTTATTATTTTACTGAAAAGTACACCGGTATATTCAAACTAGAATGGGTATGCTAAAGGAAAAGTCTAGGAGGGATGGGATTGATTCCGATTCAATCAAATTTAGAAGGACGTACATATGCGTTATATAAGTTAGAAGAGGTTATGAAACCACTTGGATATAGTATTGGTGGTAATTGGGATTATGATAAAGGATGTTTTGATTATAAAATCGACGAAGAAGATGGTTATCAATTTTTACGAGTACCATTTACAGCGGTGGATGGAGAACTAGATGTGCCTCAGGTAATAGTCCGTCTTGAAACGCCGTATATTCTTTCGCACGTATATCAAGACGAACTAGATGATAATGTTAATTCTTTAACAGCTGGAACGAGTGGAGTTGATCAATTTGCTGAGCCGAAAGATCCCGATGGAGACGTGAAAAGAAAATATATCAATATTGGTAAAGTACTAGTACAAGAACTAGAAAGTCATTTTTTTAATGGTGAATAACGATGAGTATGTCGCTTTCGATGAGAATGAAAGAATGAACTGGATTGATCATATATTGTTCGTCGCGCTTTACACCTAGTAAGAGAATATTTTGTTTTAAAAGAGTATAGTTACAATTCGCAAAGGATTGTCCGGTGCAGGACGGGGAAATCTCCATCAGTTGTAATTTGTTATCAGAGATTTCATCGTAAAGGGAGAATAGTACGCCTGAAATGGAAGGGAATAAAAGAGAAGCAGTAAATACATAGCTCGTTAATTTATTTCCTTCTATAATTTCTGATACGCCAGCTCTCATTGCATTTTGGATTTGTTCAGAAGTAAGAAGTTCAGCGATGCAGTGAATGTTTGGATTAAGTCCCTTTGCAGTTAAAATATTTAAAATGGACTGTGTATCTGCTAAGCTTTCGTTCTTCTCTTTATCTGATGTTATTAATATAGTGTGAGCTGTTGTAATGTTAGCTTTTAATAAAGTTTGATCGTGATGCGGACAACCTTTTATAAATTCTAAATGATGAAATGGCTTTGGAAGTAAAGAAAGTGTTTCATCAATTAAAACGATATCAAGGTTCGGTTGTAATATGTGCATTTGTTTTACAACATGTTTTGCGCGCTCATTCCAGCCAACGATAATCATATGACCATTAGAGGTAGCAGCTTCTTCTCCTTTAATTTTCATATATTGTTTATTAATCATATCGGTAGCGAATAGAACCATATAATAAGAACAAAATCCCGTTCCTAATAAAATGATGCCTATCCCGATAATTTTTCCTATCGTTGTATGGGGGGCGAAATCGCCGTATCCAACGGTGAAAATGGTAACGATTGACCACCAAATCCCGTCGAACCATGTGGTGAAGTGATCTGGCTCGAGTGTATGTATAAGAAAGCCGGAGAAAGCAGTAAGTACAATAATAAAACAAATTAAACGAAAAATAATGGAATCACGAAATGTATCTACTAAATTCGTACGGGATTTCAAGTTCCTATTCCTCCTTACGTTTCAGGACTACATTCATTGTTACCATTATAGAAAAAAGAAAAACTCTCTAATTAAAAAGAGAGTTCGTTTCATAATTAATACATACTTTCAACTTCAGTTTGTTGAACACTCTCAAGATGTTGGAGAGCATAATAAACATCGGCAGTATGTCTTTTTTGATCGATAGACAATTTAAGATGTAAGTAGTGAGCGCCGCTTTCTAATGTTTTAAGCTTCATATTTTTAACCTTTATATCCATTTCTTTTATTTCTTCAATTACAATGGGGATATTGTCCATATTTCGTACAACAAGTTTCACTGCGATATCACGTTGGCGAAATGATCTAGGACCGACGAATTTCATCGTTAAGGGTATAAGTTCTACACTAATCATAAGGAAACACATTCCGAAAGTAGCCTCGATATAGAAACCAGCTCCAACGGCAATGCCAATACCAGAAGCACCCCAAATCATAGCGGCGGTCGTTAATCCCGCAATACTATCGTTTCCTCGGCGTAAAATTACACCGGCACCTAAAAAACCGATTCCTGATACAATTTGAGCGGCAAGTCGAAGTGGATCCATATTCATATGATCGGTATGTGGTAAGTTGTAAGCAGCTTTAATAGAAACAATCGTCAGGAGGCAACTAATTATAGAAATAACTAAACACGTTTTTAAACCGAGTGGTTTACGTTTTAATTCGCGCTCTAAACCGATGGCGAATCCTAAAATAGCCGAGAGACCTAGTTTTATTAATAAGTCGGTGTAGTCCATGTATATTCCTCCTTGTATGATATGGTATATGAATAAAACGTTTATATAGAAAGAAACGCTTTTTGGCAGAGTGACTTTATATAGAATATATGTAGGAATTACTTAGAAATGAAAGAGATATTTCGTTTAAGTATATGATATTAAAAAAGAAATGTAGTTGGTTTGAAAAAAGTTTTCAAAAGGTGTTGCATTTCATTTTTTCACATGATATATTAATAACCGTCGCTGATGCGGAAACGTAGAAAACGACAAAAAAGAAATTGAAAAACTTAGTTGACATCGAAAAACGAAGATGTTAACATAAGGAAGTCGCAAATGAGCGACTAAGTAGTTCTTTGAAAAC